>NZ_JAUFQR010000003.1:300000-600000 GCF_030409875.1 Chryseobacterium tructae
AGCAGCTGTCGCATTCCTGAACGTAGAAAACCTTTGGGACACAATCCCTTCCGCAGATTATATTGACGGAACATTACCCCGTTCTAATCCTAAATTTCACAGAAGTGTACCTGTAGATTCTCTTAAATATCTTGAAACAACAGAAGATTACAAAGGTGAATGGAGTGATGATCTTTTGATTGGGAAAAAAGTGATCAGAAAACAGTTTTTATCTGAAGACTTCACTGCCAACAGTCCAAAAAGATGGGGAACAAAGTACTACAACCAGAAGTTAGCCAATGAAGCGAAAGTAATTTCGGAACTTGGAAGACAATATACTAATGATAATCCTGCCATTGTCGGATTAATTGAGGTAGAAAACAGACAGGTGATTGAAGACCTTATCAAACAACCGGCTCTAGCAAGAAGCAACTATGGAATTGTACATTTCAATTCTTATGATTCAAGGGGAATTGATGTAGCTATCATTTACCAGAAAGGGAGATTCTCTGTTTTAGATTCTTATAAGAAAGAAATTAAGATCTATGATGAAAACGGAAAAAGAGAATACACGAGAGATATTGTGATTGCTATCGGATTATTAGATGGTGAAAAAGTAGGAATCTTCATGAACCACTGGCCATCCAGAAGAGGTGGTGAAGCAATTTCTCTTGCTAAAAGAAATACAGCTGCGACTGTATTGAAAGAGGAAATGGACAAAGTTACTGCTGAAAATCCTGGGATTAAACTATTCTCAATGGGTGACTATAATGACGACCCAGTAAGCCCAAGTTTGAAAAAACATTTGGCAGCTGTAGGTGATCCAAGTGAGTTATCTGATAAGACTCCTTATTACAACTTAATGTATAAATTATATAAGGCAGGTGTAGCTTCTCTTGCGTACAGAGATGCTCCCAACTTATTTGACCAGATCATTGTTTCCAGAAATCTTTATTCTCCGGAAAAAATCACTCCTACTTATACCATTTTTAAAGCTGAGATCTATGCTCCCGCTTACTTGGTAAATAAAGAAGGACAATGGAAAGGATATCCTTTACGTTCTTGGGATGGAGACCGATTCACAGGTGGATATAGTGACCACTTCCCTGCGGTATCCGTAGTTCAGAAAGAATATATTAAAAAATAATACAGAAAGGCACTCTTATTGGAGTGCTTTTTTTATATCCATATAAGTCATGAAAAATATTGTTTTAATATTCCTGATTGCCTTTATCCCCTTCAGCTGTCTTTCTCAGCAAAACAGCTCTAAAAAAGATAAAGAAAAGTCTGAAATGAAACCGTCTAAAAACGAAGACGGAGAATGGGATCTTACCGTAATAGATACTCAGTTTGACTATTTTCTCAATGCAGTAGCCAAACCCATCAGCCAGTATTCAGAGTCTTTTCTGAAAACCAAAAATATATTCTTAGTCAACGAATGGAATAGCTATTACAGTACCGGAAAATATAGAAACATTATAGAATCCGGGATAGATTATGACCCCAGAGAGAATTATGGGATAAAATTTGAGTATAAACTCTATCAGGTTTTCGCTTACGTAAATTGGAAATATGGATTAAGAATGAATGGCTTATCCGGAAGTGAAATCAGAAGATAATACACCATGAATAAAAGAACAAAAACACATAAAATAAATAAAAAACAAAAATAAATACTTAAAACATTAAATATTTAAAAAGATTTTTAACTTTTGATTCAGGTTTTAATATATTTGTTTAATCACTGATTTTTGATTTTTCAGTGAAGAACAACCATAAACAAAATTTAAAACCATGAAAAACTCTTTGCTCAAGGCATGCTTTCCAGCTATGCCTACATTCTCCCCCATTTCAAAAATCCTAATACTGGATAAAGCTGACATCAATTCATTAATTAATAACATTTAAAATTTATGAATTATGAAAAAAATAGGTAAGCTTATCTTGTTTTCAATTTTACTATCCTTCAATTCATTGTATTCGCAAATCTCCGGAAGTGATGTGATATTCTGTCTTGACAATAGTGGATCTATAAGTGACGTCGCTTTCAATCAAATGACGGTCTCTACCATGAGATTAACGGAACAAATTTTAAAATGCAATCGTGGCAATCGAGTTGCTGTAGTACATTATGGAACCGATTTTCCGGGAATGACTCCTTCTGTTCCAAGAATTTATATAGAATCCAATTTCACCAGCGACCTGGCAACCGCCCAAACTTTCTCCAGAAGACTAGGAAACGGGGATCATTTTCACGAAGCTGTAAACTTAATAGGATCAGCTCTGGATCATTATCCTAATTCTGATATTGTAAGTCCTCAAAAATCATTGGACAGATATAAAGAAAGGCCATTAATTATTGTTTTATTCACTGATGCAGAAAGAGCAAACGGAAGCTTCAGCAATGGGTCTTACTTAGTCAACTTCAACCCACCCAACGGACTCCATGAAGACAATGCATTTGCAGCCTTCACAAAGTTTAAAAAGGATAGAAATGCAAAATTTATCGTAGTCCACGCAAATAATTATGCGCCCTATATGGAAGCAGCAGCAAATATAGCCAGCCGCGGAGGCACATACTACGGAAATATTGAGCAATATAATGACGATCCGGATCACAATTTACTTCCTAGATTTTACCTGAATAAAACAAATTTTACGTTAACCAATACTGAAATCGCCAGCCTAAGCAATGATATCTGTAAAATAAATACGGCTTATGTTAATTTTGCGTACCAAACGCGCTCCTGTAAAGAACCAACAAGCTTCCCGCTTCAGGTACATGGAAATTATGCGATCCCTCAGGGTGCAAACATAATAGATTTTGAGATATCCCTTTTAGACATAGCAACGAGTTCAATTTACCCAACATCTGCTACGCTGAACTTCCCTAATCCAAACGAGTTTGAATTTACAATAAACCAGGCAGACCTTACCAATCCACCTACAGGACAATATAAATTCATTATTACACTCGTTTATTCTTATGCCGGAAATAATGATGGCCTTCATGCTGAAAACGATATCAATTCCATATATGATTTTATGTATTGTGATAATCTGCGTGCCGATACCAATACCGCTTCTTCTCCTGCAGCCAAATTTGCAAGACCACAGGATAAGGATTATCGCATTGATCTTAATGCAGATCCTAACAACTCAAAATCCATACTTAAAGAAAAAGTTCAGCCAAAGAACATTCAGATATCACCGAATCCTAATAATGGTGTGTTTGTGGTATTACTGGATAAAGTACGTTCAGGATCAGTACAAATCAATGATATCAATGGTAAGATTGTGTTTGAAAAATCATTTAGTAAAGAAGAAGAAATTGCTGTTGACATTCATTCATTACCTTCTAATACCTACATTGTAAAAGTAAATTCAGGTAACGAGGTATTCACACAGAAAATAATAAAAAGATAAATTTTAAAAATATCAAAACGAAAAAAGGTTCAGAAAATTCTGAACCTTTTATTTTTATAATAGTTGAAAATTATTTGTTGAATAATTCTTCTACCTTATCCCAGTTTACTACAGAGAAGAATGCAGAAACATAGTCAGGTCTTCTGTTTTGGTAGTTTAGGTAGTAAGCGTGCTCCCAAACGTCTAATCCTAAAACCGGAGTTCCTTTAACGTCTGCAACAGGCATTAATGGGTTATCCTGGTTTGGAGTAGAAGAAACAGAAACAGATCCGTCAGCATTTTTCACTAACCAAGCCCATCCTGAACCGAATCTTGTTTTAGCCGCATCAGAAAAATCATTTTTGAATTTTTCAAGACCACCGTAGTTTTCGATAGCAGCTTTTACATTTCCTACCGGCTCATTGCTTCCACCAGGAGTTAAGATTTCCCAGAATAAAGAGTGATTGAAGTGCCCTCCACCATTGTTTCTTACTGCTGGCTTATCAGTTCCTGTCTGGCAGATTTCTTCAATAGTTTTTCCTGCTAAGTCAGTTCCTTCAATTGCTTTATTTAAATTGTCAATATACGCTTGGTGGTGCTTCGTATAGTGGATTTCCATAGTTCTTGCATCGATCGTAGGCTCTAATGCATCGTATGCATATCCTAATTTTGGTAATTCAAATGACATAATCTTTATTTTTAATGTTATACTTCAAAATT
Organism: Chryseobacterium tructae; assembly: GCF_030409875.1. Lineage (NCBI taxonomy): Bacteria > Pseudomonadati > Bacteroidota > Flavobacteriia > Flavobacteriales > Weeksellaceae > Chryseobacterium > Chryseobacterium tructae. The sequence goes on from NZ_JAUFQR010000003.1 coordinate 304,105, forward strand.
AGCCAATATTTAAGGTATTATCAAAGATTGGGCATTACTTTAATAAATCTTTAACATTGATATATTGATTTAGAATGAATTAAATTCAAAATATTTTTTTTTAATACACAAATTATTAAAACTAAAAAGCACGAATCCTGAGAATCCGTGCTTTTTATATTAACAAATTAAATTTATTTATTCATAGACATCAGGAATTCTTCATTATTAAGAGTTCCTTTGATGTTTTTATTTACAAATTCCATTGCTTCTACAGGGTTCATCTCAGAAAGGTATTTTCTAAAGATCCACATTCTCTGAGAAGTTACTTCGTCAAGAAGAAGATCATCTCTACGAGTACTTGAAGAAATTAAGTCAATAGCAGGGTAAATTCTTCTGTTAGCAATTTTTCTGTCTAACTGAAGTTCCATATTACCTGTACCTTTGAATTCTTCAAAGATCACTTCATCCATTTTAGAACCTGTATCAATAAGAGCAGTAGCAATGATCGTTAAAGAACCACCACCTTCAATTTTTCTTGCTGCTCCGAAGAATCTTTTTGGTTTATGCAATGCATTAGCATCTACCCCACCGGAAAGAACTTTTCCTGATGCTGGTGTTACGGTATTGTATGCTCTTGCCAATCTTGTAATAGAGTCTAATAGGATCACTACATCATGCCCGCATTCAACCATTCTCTGAGCTTTTGCCAGAACAAGGTTGGCCACTTTCACATGTTTTTCAGCAGCTTCATCAAATGTAGAAGCAATTACTTCTGCATTTACGCTTCTTTCCATATCAGTAACCTCTTCCGGACGTTCGTCTATCAGAAGAACCATCATATAAACTTCCGGGTGGTTTGCTGCAATAGAATTAGCAATATCTTTAAGCAACATCGTCTTACCTGTTTTAGGCTGTGCTACGATCATTGCTCTTTGTCCTTTACCAATCGGTGCAAACAAATCAACAATTCTTGTAGAAATTGTAGATTCACTTCCTGCAAGATTGAATTTTTCTTCAGGGAAAAGTGGAGTCAGATATTCAAAAGCAACACGATCTTTGATAAATGCAAGATCACGTCCATTAACTTCTGTAGGTTTTAATAATGAAAAGTATTTTTCACCTTCTTTCGGCAATCTTACAATTCCTTTAACCGTATCTCCTGTTTTTAACCCATAATTTCGAATCTGTGCTGTAGAAACATACACATCATCAGGAGAAGAGATATAGCTAAAGTCTGATGAACGTAAAAATCCGTAGTTATCAGGTAATATCTCCAACACCCCTTCAATGCTTACCATTCCATCGAAACTGAATTCTTTTTTATGGTCGTGTTGCTCCTCTGCCTTTTCAGAATGTCTGTTTTGATTCTGATTTTGGTGTTGGTGTTGATTCTGATTCTGGTTTTGATTCTTATGTTGGTTTCCACTGTTCTGTGGATGGTTGTGTCCTTTTGGAGATCTGTTAGCCTGTTGTTGCTGTTGCTGAGGGTTGTGAGGCTTTTCTTCGGCCTGAGCAGGCTCTTGAGGTTCTGTGTTTTTAGGAGCTTCTGGTCTCTCCTGAGAAGTTTCTGTATTTCCTGGATTAGGAGAAACTCTTTTTCTTTTCTTTTTAGCTGTATTAGCTGCAGATACTTCTTCTGTTGTTGCAGCAACTGCTTCTTCAACTTTAGGCTCTTCTGCTTTTATTTCTTCAGTAACCGGCGTTTTCTCTTCTACTTTTTCTTCTACTACGGGTTCTGTTGGAGCTTTCGCATTGGCTCTTGGCTTTGCTGGAGCTTTTTTTGGGGCAGCTTTTTTTACCGGAGCCTTTACAGTTTTTTCTGCTGGAGCTTCTTCAGTATTTATGCTGGTTTCGGTGGCGTTGAAATAATCTTTTGCTACTTTAGGATTGGAAGCCTGAAAGTCAAGAATTGCAAAGATTTTGTCATTTTCATTGCTGGTTCTTGCAACTTTAACGCCCAAATCCTTTAAGATTTTAGTCAGTTCCGTTACGGATTTTGACCTTAACGTTTCTATGTTAAACATATTTAATGTAAAAATGTAATTAATTGTGAGTAAGAAAAGTAAGTCCGGTGACTTTGGTTTTCAAGTACATTGTATAATGCAAATCTACACTTATTTTTGAATTGTGCAAAATTTATATTATTTTTGCCAAGAATTTAATATTCAATGCTACAGAGAATACAAACCATATGGACCTTATTAGCAGTTTTAGCTGCTGCTTTCCTTTTTATAACAGGACAGGATGTTGTGATTTCCGACAGTATCCCTGTACTTAATATAGGATGTATAGTCCTTGTTATCATTGGATCATTAAGTATCTTCAGTTTCAAAAACAGAAAAAGACAAATTTTGCTGAATACCATCAGCATCATTATAAACGCTTTGTTGATTGGTGTATTGGTGTACTGGCTGCTAAGCTTATCCGGAGGAATTCAATTTCCTGAGAAGGGTATTGAGCCAATTTTCCCATTGATCGCGGTAATCTGTCTGCTTATAGCAAACGTATACATCCGCAGAGATGAGAGGCTCGTGAAATCTGTAGACAGACTTCGGTAACCTTACAACGATTTTTTGAGTGAGAACAGTTCCTAATTTTAGGAGCTGTTTTTTATTTGTATAGACTAAATATCATCTCTATTCCTCCCTATTCCTACACAGATCAATTAATTTCTGTAACTTCCTTGCAACATTTTGATCAAAAAGACGACAGATCCTATAACTTTTAATTAAAGACTATGAAAAAGCTAACGTATCTTACTGTATCATTATTCTCTGTATTTACTTTTGCACAGGAAGTTTCAAAAGAAAGAGTAAAAACTGTTATTTCTACACTGGCATCTGATGAGATGAAAGGCCGCGAGATTGGAACTCCAGAAAATGACAATGCCGCGAATTATATTGCTACTCTTTTCAAAGAAAATAATCTTGAATACTGTACAGGAAATTCTTATCTGATCCCCTTTGATTACAAGGGTAAAACAGCCTATAATGTTTGTGGTATAAAGAAAGGTAAATCGGATAAAAACCTTGGTTTTTCAGGACATTTTGATCACATCGGAGCCAACAATAAAAGCGGAGACAATATTTATAATGGTGCCGATGATGATGCCAGCGGAATTACAACATTAGTAGGAATCGCTGATTATTTCAAAAACAAAAAACCTGAATTTTCAATGGTTTTCATGGCCTTTAATGGAGAAGAAAAAGGGATGCTTGGATCACAGGCTATCTCTGAAGATAAAAACCTCGATAAAATATACAGCAATATGACTGCCCTATTCAATTTTGAAATGGTAGCAACAGAATCCCAATGGGGAAAGAATGCATTATATATGACGGGAGACGGTTTTTCAGATCTTGATGAATTATTCAATAAGCAGGCAGTGAACGGGTTAAAAATCAACGCTGATCCTTACGCAAAACAACAGCTTTTCTATCGTTCAGACAATGTTAGTTTTGTAAAAAAGAAAATTATTGCTCACTCATTTTCCACCGTTGATATGACCAAAGCAACTCACTATCATCAGGTAAACGACGATATGAATATTGTAGATGTTGATAATATGACTCAAATCATCAATAATTTTGGCAAAACACTAGATAAATTAAACCCTAAGAATTTTGCTCCAAAATATAACGAGCAGGTAAATTTTAATTAAAAGCTGTTTAAGCTATATACTTTAAAAAGTACCCTAAAGTTTTGTTGAAAATCAAAGATTTTCATCTTATATGAACTTAATTTTGCGGCATTTCCTTATACTTTCTAAAGTATACTCAAGTGTTTAAAAAAATAAAAACTTTTGTGACTTTTGTAATTAAGTTTAAACATACTTTAAAATTCATCATAAAGACCGTCATTTTAGGCGGTTTTTTTATTTTCAAGAAAATTAAATCTCTCCATAAATCCAATGTCTTCTGAAACATATTTCAAATTCTTATTCACTTTATTTCAAGGGGTTGTAACAAAACCTCTCTTTTTGAAACATATCAATTAAAGTAAAACAGGATTAAGAACGTCTTATCTTTTAAATTTACGTAATTTTGCTATCCAAATTTTTCATTGAATGAATGAGTATAAAAAAATTCTGAGGTTCGCGAGACCCCATCAAAAATATATCTACGGAAGTTTATTGTTCAATATTCTCTATTCCTTATTTCAAATTGCTTCACTAGGAACTATTTTACCGGTTTTAGGAATGCTTTTCGGGACAATTAAAGCCGAAAAGACTGTAGCTCCGACCTATACAGGAGAACTTCTTGATTTTTTCACGTATGCAAAAGATTATGCTAATTATTATATACAGTCATTAGTCGCTCAATATGGTTCTTTAAAAGTCCTGGCATGGCTTTGTATCATTACAGCCGTCATGTTCTTGCTAAGAAATATTTTCAGATATCTGGGAGCATATCTTTTGATTAATTATCGTGTAGGTGTTACCAAGGATCTTCGTGGTGCTATGTACAGAAAGATACTTTCTTTACCCGTTTCCTTCTTTACAGAAAGTAGAAAAGGTGATATGATGTCTCGTATGTCCAATGATGTGGGTGAAGTGGAAGGAAATATTCTAGGGAGTTTGGTTGAATTAATCAATGCCCCGTTTATGCTAATCAGTACTCTGATCTCATTGTTTATTGTAAGCCCGGAAATGACTCTTTTCTCTTTACTGGTACTCCCTGTAATGGGAACAATGATCGCCTTGATCGGTAAAAGTCTTAAAAAGGACTCTCATGAGGCGCAGCATGAAATGGGAACCATTTTCTCTATTGTAGATGAAACCTTGAAATCATCAAAGGTTATTAAAATCTTTAATGCAGAAAAGATCATGGATAACCGTTTCATGAAATCTATGAACAAATGGATCTCCAGCTCAATCAGCTTAGGAAGAAAGAAAGAGCTAGCATCGCCAATGAGTGAATTCTTAGGATCTATCACTTTCCTAATCATTGCATGGTATGGAGGAAAACAAATTATTGTTGAACAAAGTCTTTCCCCTGCAGGTTTCTTAGTATTCCTGGGAATGTTCTTCCAGATTCTACCGCCTGCAAAGAGTTTATCAACATCTATTTCGAATGTACAGAAAGGAGAAGCTTCTTTGAAAAGAGTATTGGAAATTCTGGACGCAGATGTAAAAATCGAAGAAATTGCAGAACCGGTTTCTATCTCAACACTTAATAAAAATATTGAATTCAAAAATATTGGATTCTACTATGATAAAGCCAACCTGATCCTTAAAAACTTTGATTTAACGATTCCTAAAGGAAAGACCGTAGCATTGGTAGGACAAAGTGGAAGTGGAAAAACAACCATTGCCAATCTTTTAGCCAGATTTTATGATGTTTCCGAAGGAGAAATCTTGATTGACGGTGTAGATATCAAACATTTAAAATTACAGGAATATCGCCAACTTTTAGGAATGGTAACTCAAGAATCTGTATTATTCAACGATTCAGTTTACAATAATATTTTGATGGGTAAGCCTAATGCGACCAGGGAAGAAGTGATTGCAGCCGCTAAAATCGCCAATGCAGATACATTTATTACGGGGCTTTCTGAAGGGTACGACACCAATATCGGAGATGATGGAAACAAACTTTCCGGAGGCCAGAAACAAAGGGTTTCTATTGCAAGAGCGGTATTGAAAAACCCACCGATCATGATTCTGGATGAAGCCACTTCAGCTCTGGATACTGAATCTGAAAGGTTTGTACAGGATGCGCTGGAAAAAATGATGGAAAACAGAACTTCATTAGTTATTGCCCACCGTCTATCAACGATTCAAAAGGCAGACTGGATTGTAGTAATGGAAAAGGGAACCATTGTAGAACAAGGAACCCACCATGACCTTATTGCTAGAAAAGGCATGTACAACAAGCTGGTTGAGCTTCAAAACTTTGACTAATTATTTTTAAATCAATATAAAAATGAATCCCATACAAGAGTATTTCTACAGAATCGAAGAGCCTGAAAGAAGTACTCTTCTTTTTTTAAGGGAAACAATCTTAGCTTCAGATCCTGAACACCTGACAGAAACATTAAGCTTTGGACTTCCCTTCATCAAATACAAAAAGAAAATGCTGTGCTATTTTTATTACAGCAAAAAATACAAGAAACACTACCTCAGTTTTTATCATGGTGATAAGCTGGATTATCCGGAACTGGCGCAAGATGGAAGAAAGAAGTTTAAGATCCTTTTAATTGATGTGGAAGAAGATTTACCCGTAGAGTTCATATTGAACCTGCTGGAAGAAATCAAAACTTATATAAAATAAAAACTCCGGTACAAATAATTGCACCGGAGTCTTCTTTAAAAAAACTTATCATTTTGTGTTTATTCCACTGAATTCTGCTCTTTTAATTGCCCAAGCAAGAGCGTTTGCATAGAATATCGAGTTATACACCTCCATTTCATAAGCAGCCGCCCCATTTCCATAACTGGGTTTAGCTATTGGCTTATAATTAGTATCTGCGTAGAACGGGCATATTATATCTGAGGTATTTGGGGAGGCCACGGATCCACACTGAGAGTTGAATCCCCCATCTCCTACCCAGATGAAGTTAAGTGTATTATGCTTAAATGCTGTTACCCTTCCTATAGTTCCTGACGGTGAAGCGGTAGAGATATTGGTATCGCCTGAATATACTGTAATTTCACTTGAAGGCAGTCCTGTTGCATAGGTTGTAGAAGAAGCATCTTCTCCCACTGTAGTCCTCGTATATCTCCAAAGGGACCGTTCAGTATTTCATCATTAGTCAGTGGCAGTTTATAGATCGCTCCTGCACTGTTTACACTTCCTGTATTGACTGATCCATCAAAAACATTTCTGAAAAGATTCTGCATTCCACCATTACTTTCAGAATAAGCAACGATTACCCCTCCTTTTGCCAGATAGTTCTTTAATACCTGTGCTTCTGCAGCATTCATTCCCCATGCATATCCTATTACAATAATATCTACAGGATTTGACCCGGTTGTCCAGCTTGTCAACTGTGTAGCGTTCGGGCTGTCTGTACCATCTATGATCTGATCCCAGCCCTCATATTTTACAATACTGTTGGCCAATGTTCCAAAATTAGCAGCAGCTTTAGTCACCATACCCGATGGAGAAGTTCCCGATACATTATAGCCACAACCATTGGGTGCTGCTCCGATCGTTAAAAGTTTTTTCTTTGGAACAACCACGATAACATTTACCGCACATGTTGTTGAAACCCCACCTTGACTGTCCGAAGTAATCGTTATCGTCTTTATAGTTGTGGAAGAAGGAGAACCTGTCCCCTGAAGCACAACATTCTGATTTCCTGTAGCTGTAAAAGTTCCTGAACCTTTGAAGGAAATTCCATCTACAGTATTGGTGGTAATCGTATAGCTTCCCAATGCTGAAACGTTTACCGGCAAAGTAATGGTATTGGAAGCAGTAAGAGCCGTTCCTACTTTATAAACTCCATTCACCGTTGCACTTCCACAGCTCATCGTATAAGATCCCGCAGGACTGAGAACAGTAATAGATACCGGAGGCGTGCAGGTTACATCAATACCATTGCCGTTAAGGGCTACTTCGTCAGTCTGGATATTCTGAGGGTTACCCTGACCTGAAATCTGTAGGGTTTGTATTCCTGTGTTCAGAAATACTCCTGTTCCATAGAAATTATATCCGTTTGAGGTGGTTCCGGAAATTGTATAATTTCCTACTTTCGTTACATTAACTTTCACATTTAAGTAATTAGAATTGGTAAGATCCTTACCTTTTACATAACTACCCATGGCCTGGGTGGCGGAACAATCTATAGTAAAGACTCCTTTTCCCATCTGTCCGCATACACTTTTCCATTCATCATCTGCAAAGCTCCAGTAGTTGAAACAGTCTTCTGTAGTATTGTAGATCGTTAAGCCATCATCATTGGTCTTATTGATTGTAATGGCATTCCGTTGTAGTTCAGTAAGCCGGGGAATAAGCATTCCTTTGTTATTATTTCCTGAAACAACGTCAAGAACAGAATTCAAATTGGGGGAAGCAGTATTAATTCCCACAGCCCCATTATTGGTTTGCGAATACAATCTTCCAAAGGCAGAAAGCAGCATAATAAGCAAAACATTCACCAAAGGCATTTTCAATTTTGTGTCCATCATTTATTAAGTTATAATTTTTTTAATGATTAAATTTTTTCTTAGTCATTTAACCAACACAAAATTATCATCCACAAATCATTACAAATCAAATTGCCTTACGCAATACTACTCACGCGTAGTAAAACTCATAATAGACATGAATAAAGCACCTTCATCTCTTCAATAATTCTTCAATAACTTCAGCCAAAAGCATCAACCTGCGATTTGAAACGAAATTCATTTCATATTTTAAAAATAGATTTCCATTTGGTAATTGTGTTTCTGCTTATCTTAAAATCATTACTTATCTGCATGTTGCTAAGCCTATTTTGTTTCTGATATCTAAGAATTTTTACAATAGATTCTTCATCATAGGAACGAAGTCTCTGATTACTGAACCCAATCATGTATTCCGGTTCTCCAAAAACCAGTTTATTAAATGTCAGGACATCCAGAGCTGAATTCAATGTATCAAGCTTGTTTCTTACTTCAATATCAATCCATCTTTCAGGAAATTTTTCCTGCAGTATATCTGAATAGATTTGTTTATAGTCCGGAGTCATATTATATTTTTTTCAGCCATTTATGAAGCGTTGTCTTAGGAATCTTATATCTGGTAATAACTTCATTGGAAGACATGGCTCCGGATCTTATCTTCTCCAGTATAAAGTTTTTCACTTCCTGTGTATAGATACTTTTTCTGAAAACCATCGTATCTTCTCGTTGTTTTATGGTGGTATCCGTTCTGGAATAAGGAGCATATAGTATTAGGTGGCCAGTATAAAATCTAAAAAAATCAAATTTTAAAAGCTTACACCACTTCAACAGGATATCTGTATCAATACTTTTATCACGAAACATGCCCTCAACCTCACTTTCTGTTTTACTTAAAAATTTCGTAATCCGTTCCATTGAAATCTGTTGTTCTGACACCTTAGACTGTATCAGTGTTCCAATATGAATGTTTTTAATATTCATTGTGTTATTTTAAAGTAAAAATATAAACAGTGAGCAAAAAAAATAACATCCACACCTACTCAAAACTACGTATAAGTAGTAAAACTTAGAATTATAAAGTTTAAATCTTGATAAGAAAGCTATTGATGTTTATTTCAGAGGAAATATTCAATTTTTTTCGAATCCTGTATTTTTTGCTTTCAACAGCACGAATACTATTATTGGTACATTGTGCTATCCTTTTAGTATCAAAATCAAGCTTCATCAATGCACAAAAAAATAGCTCCGAATGAATAAGGCTAGGACTTATCTTTAAAATTTCCGGGATGAAGTGTGGAAAGAAAATCTGAAATTTATCAAAAAAAACAGGAGAATTATTTTCTGCAAGATTTAAAATTTCCTGAATATTATCTTCAGAAAGGTTATTGATAAGCATTTGGTGCTTCATTAATTCTGCATTGGTCTTTACTAAGTCTTTGATGGTGGAATCCTTTATTTCTTTTTCGTGAATCAACCCCTTGATCAGCGCATCTTTTTGAGTAATAAAAACAATATCCATTACAAAAGAAGCAATAGAAAATAAGATATTCCAAAGTCGTAAAGTCCTGAAATCATTCTTTTTTAAAAATTTGCTTTTAGAAAGTAAATCAAAATCAAAATACAGACAGACAATAAAATTGATGCTGATAATAAAAGCAATAAAATAGATAGAAAACGAATCTGTTTTGTAATTGAGAAAAAAAGGGACTGCAAACAAAAGACAAAAATAAAAATATTCTACACCTGCGTTTTTATAAGTGTAGATATGAAAAAAACTAACAATAATCGTAAGTAAAACAAAGATAGAAATAATAGAGATTTTCAACATTTTTCCAAATCGTTCTGTTTTTCCTTTTATTGCCATCAGAAATAACCAGAAAAAGGTGATTACAGAAAGAAATATTGAAATAATCATATCCCCGAAAAAAGCAATGATAAAAATAGAGTAAAACAGGAATATGAAAAACAATAGAAACAGATATCGGTTAATAAGATTTCCGTAATCAGCTTCACTTTTCTCTACTTCATTATTAATCATCTTAAAAAAAAAATTATAAATCATTTTAGTGTTTATTATGTTCCAATAAAAGTTCAATCCTATTCAGCAAAATTCATTCTCTCCTTAGAGTTCTTTTCAGGTATAATAAAGCCTACAAAAGAATTGCTTATTATTTTTATTTGGTAAAGGAGGGTGATTTAAGTCGTTTTTATTAAGGTTCAAATTACTCAGAATTCAAGGTTGCAATTAATCGGATTTTAACCATTACAAGTATTATTATAACACAAAATTACCTATCTCAATAGGAAAAAGATCACTTCGGAATACTCAATACTACTCATGCGTATTTAAACTCGGCTCAAGGGAATAGGGATTGTTTTAAATAAAAAGAGAGAACCTGTATGGTTCTCTCTTGATTTTTTATAGTAAATAAAAATTGTAAATTTTAATGCTTTAGTTTAGCAATAACATCCAGACCTCCTTTGGTAATGTCTCCGATCTTACAGATTATCTCCGTATCCAAAGGCAGGAATACGTCCATTCTTGATCCGAATTTGATAAATCCAAACTCATGTCCAGCTTTGGCCTGATCGCCCTCATTACAGTAGAATACGATCCTTCTGGCTACATATCCTGCAATTTGTCTGAAAACCACCTTATGGTTGGTTAACGTTTCAATAGCTACCGTCGTTCTTTCGTTCTCTGTAGAAGACTTCTCATGCCAAGCGACAAGATATTTTCCCGGGTGGTATTTCTTATACACCACCTTTCCGGTAACCGGATATCTACAAATATGAACGTTCAAAGGAGACATGAAGATAGAAACCTGAATGGCTTTTCCTTTAATGAATTCATTTTCTTCCACTTCTTTGATCATTACTACTTTTCCGTCAACCGGAGCTATTACATTCTCTTTGTGATCAAGAATAGTACGGCTTGGAACTCTGAAAAACCAGAATATAAGACAGTAAATAACCAACAAAGGTGCGATGATCAACAAGGACCATATTTTAAGGAAATAGATTGCTAATGCACCCAATACCAGAAAAAGTATTGTTGCTACTGTAATTGTTCCTTTTGATTCTCTATGCAATTTCATGAGACTATATAAATTTTTCTAAAATAAAGTACAAATATACGACAGGAACGCAGATAATAAAACTATCTAGTCTATCTAATACACCTCCATGTCCAGGAATGATGTTTCCACTGTCCTTCACACCGAAATTTCTCTTCAGCTGGCTTTCTACTAAATCACCCAAAGGAGCAAATGCTGCTATTAAAAATCCTACAACCATCCAGTTTCCTCTCAACTCAGGTTGGTAATGTTCAATAAAGTAAGATAATACTAAGGTTAAAACAACACCTCCGGCATACCCTTCCCATGTTTTTTTAGGGGAAATTTTAGGAGCCATCTTATGTTTTCCGAAGAACTTTCCTACAAGATAAGCAAAGGTATCGCTGCTCCAGATCAAAATAAAAAGGAAAAGAACTTCCAGAGAAAAATTATCACTATAACTGGAGAACTTAGGTAATCCTAATGCAAAACTGAATGGCAGAGCCACATAAATGACCGTAAAAATCAGTTTACCACTATCAAAATATAGTTCGTTAGGAAATTTGAATAAAGTAACTACAGCTATTCCAATCAAAGCCAGGGCTAATATTTCGCTTAATCTGAAATCAAAGAAGAAATCGTGGTGAAAATACCGCTTGGAAAAAATATAGAATATGAAAATGACCAATGGATAGACTACCCATTTTTCATATCCTTTTCCGAATTTCATGATTTTAACACATTCCCAAGTTCCTACAAGCAGCAAAAAGCTTATTAGTCCATAATAAAGATACTGCTGCTGGATAAGACCAGGGAAAATACCGTTGATAAGTTGTGCTCCTAACGGAGTCGAACAAAGAATGATAATGGCTACATAAACAAGGCCTGAGATGGTTCTTTGAATGAGATTTTTGTCCAAGATTTAAAATTTAGAAGTGGGTGCTTAATCTTCAAGCAACAATAAAAACAGTTTTGTACTGGAATTGGAAGAACTGTCCATTTTAGACTGGCTTCCACTGATGGAAGTAAGGTTCTTGATATTTCCGTTTCTTTTTATTTTCCCCATAGCATCATTCAGGTTGTTTACAATCTGCGAAACATTGGCAATGATAATAATTTTATCCGGTAGCCTTGAAGAATGATAATGAAGAATATTATTATGGGAAAGCATTATTCTTCCGTCGTAAGCAATCAGGTATTCACAGGTGATGAATGTTGCATCATTTGACGGTTGCAATTCTGAGGTATAAGTAGTTTTCACAACATTTAAAAAGTTCTGAAGTTCCTTATCCCAGCAGAAAAGGTTGTTTATCCCCTCTATTTTGATAATTTGATTTAAAGTTTGTAGAGCCTCCGCTTCATCTGCACAATAATTAAAAAATCCCCCCGAATGCGTAAATAATTGCGCAAACTTATAGTCAAGATCCGCATTTTTCAGCGAATCCCCAAGCTTCTCCAGGCTCTGTTTTTCCTCTTCTTCAGGCTGGTTGGTAAGTTTGCTTACAATCCTCTTGAATAAATTCAACTTAATCTATTTTTAGTCAACTTTATACAAAAATAGAAAATAAATTACAATAGATTCCAAAATATCTCCTTAAATATGAAAAAACCTGACAATTTTAGAGTTGTCAGGTTTTATTTATCCTATTTAAAAGGCTTTTAAAGCTGTGTTGGGCTTTCAGGAGCCTGTATTTCGCTTTCGTCCTCTTTCTCTTTAATCTGAGGGATATCCAATACTTCCGGAGCTTTCTCAGGGATTGTATTGGTCACAGGTTTCTCTGTTAATTCAGGATCCCATGCTCTCTTTCCGAAAATCTCTTCAAGGTCTTCACGGAAGATCACTTCTTTTTCTAAAAGCTTGTTAGCAAGAGCATCTAATTTATCCTTATTTTCTGTAAGAATTTTTATCGCTCTGTCATATTGTTCACTTACAAATCTCTTGATTTCATCATCAATCACCTCTGCTGTTTTCTCAGAATATGGCTTAGAGAATGAATAATCAGACTGACCTGAACTATCATAATAAGAAACGTGCCCTACTTTTTCACTCAAACCATAGATGGTCACCATTGAATTAGCTTGTTTGTATGCTCTTTCAAGGTCATTCTGAGCGCCTGTAGAATAATCTCCTAATGCTACTTGTTCTGCTGCTCTTCCTCCTAAAAGTGAACACATCTCATCAAGTAATTGTTCAGTGGTTGTAATCTGTCTCTCTTCTGGTAAATACCATGCTGCTCCTAAAGAACGTCCTCTTGGTACAATTGTTACCTTCAACAATGGTGAGGCATGCTCAGTAAGCCAAGAAACGGTTGCGTGACCAGCTTCGTGGAATGCAATTCTTCTCTTCTCAGAAGGTTTGATCGCTTTATTCTTTTTCTCAAGACCGCCGATAATTCTATCTACCGCATCAAGGAAATCTTGTTTTACAACAAATTCGTGACTGTTTCTCGCTGCAATAAGAGCCGCTTCATTACATAAATTAGCGATATCTGCACCACTGAAACCAGGAGTTTGTTTTGCTAAGAAATCTCTATCTACACTATCATCAAGCTTGATTTTCTTTAAGTGAACATCAAGAATCTGTCTTCTTTCGTGCAATTCAGGAAGGTCTACATAGATTGAACGGTCAAAACGTCCTGCTCTCATCAAAGCTTTATCAAGGATATCCGCTCTGTTGGTTGCAGCCATTACAATAACGTTCGTATCAGTTCCGAAACCATCCATTTCAGTAAGAAGCTGGTTCAATGTATTCTCTCTTTCGTCATTCCCACCAGAGAAATTATTTTTCCTCTCGCACGTCCGATAGCATCAATCTCATCAATAAAGATGATCGCCGGAGATTTAGCTTTAGCCTGAGCAAAAAGATCTCTTACTCTTGACGCTCCTACTCCTACAAACATTTCCACAAAATCAGATCCTGAAAGTGAGAAGAACGGAACTTTAGCTTCTCCTGCAACAGCTTTAGCCAATAAGGTTTTACCTGTTCCCGGAGGCCCTACTAAAAGAACACCTTTAGGAATTTTACCTCCTAATTTCGTGTATTTTTCAGAGTTTTTCAAGAAATCTACAACTTCCTGAACTTCTTCTTTAGCTCCTTCTAATCCTGCAACATCTTTAAATGTTACCTGAATTCTTTCTTTTTCATCGAAAAGCTTAGCTTTAGATTTCCCGATAGAGAAAATCTGTCCACCAGGGCCTCCGCCACCACCCATCTTTCTGAAAAGAAGGAAGTAGAATAATCCCAGAATGGCGATCCAGATCAATGCAGAGATTAAAATATCTGCGAAAGGGCTTTTTCCGGTTCCATAATCTTTTGCTGTTTTAATAGCAGGATTTGTTGCCTTGATCTGTTCAAATTTCTGAAGGAAAAGTTGAAGATCTCCATATTTTACAGAATAATCTGCTTTAGGAGCCATATCTAAAGCTGAAAAAGGATTATTTTCCTTTCCGGTTTTGGAAACCATTGCTGATTTTGCTTCTTTGGTAAGGAAAACATCAGCTTTCTCTATGTCTTTGTATATAATTATATTCTGAACTTTCCCTGCCTGCATTTCTCTAAAGAAACCATCTTCATCAATAGTTTTTGCTGTATCTCCGCCAAGGAAATTGGAACCAAAGAAAAGCAAAAGAGCTATGATTGCAATAGGAAAGAACCAATTGAATCCTTTGTTATTCATTTAGACTTTTTAAAATTTTTATTATTCATTTTCAATTTTGGTAATGACTGCGTCACCCCAAAGTTCTTCGATATCGTAATATTCACGCGCTTCTTTTTGGAAAATGTGAACCACTACTGAAACATAATCTACCAATACCCACATTGAGTTTTCTGTACCCTCTACATGCCAAGGTCTGTCTTTCAGATCGTTTCTCACTTTTTTCTCAACACTTCCAGCCAATGCTGAAACTTGTGTATTCGAGTTTCCGCTACATATTACGAACGTTTCCGCTACTGAGTTTTCAATGTTTGAAAGATCGAAGATCATGATATCTTCTCCCTTCACATCTTGAATTGCTTCAACGATTTTATCTATTAGTGCTTGTTTTTCTGCTGTTTTATTCATTAAAAAAATACTATAATCTGCAAATTTATTGTTTTTTCTTTACTTTAACCTTACTTTTACCCCCTTAATGTCTTAAAGTTTTCTTAAATGAGTCAACTCTTCTATCTGAAAGAATGTTCTTCTACTAATGACGAAATATCAAAGTTTTTACTTTATGAAAATTCAGATTTTATTGGATTGCATACTTTTAATCAAACTAAAGGTCGTGGTCAGTATGGAAATGTCTGGACTCCGACTGCCGGAAAAAACCTGGCATATACGCTGGCAGTAGATACTCAGAACATTGTATGTTCCGACTTTATATTCAATTATTATACCGCAATTATTGTCAGAGATTTCCTTGCCAATTTGGCTGATTATGATGTAAAAATCAAATGGCCGAATGATATTATCCTTAAAGGTAAAAAAATCGTTGGAATTTTGATTGAAAAGAAAAAAATTAATCAGAATAATTATTTTATTATAGGTACCGGAATTAATATTCTTCAAGATAAATTTGAAGAAATATCGAACGCTGGCTCACTTCTAACGCAGACAGGTAAGGAATTTGATATTGAAGCCCTCACTTTAAGCTTTCACGAATTTTTATCAGAAAAACTAAAAAACATTCCTTCTGACCAGGAAATTCTGGACAGGTTCAACGAAAGTCTTTTCCGAAAAGATGAGATCTCAGTATTTGAAATTCAAAAAGAAAGACAAAATGGCATCATCCGAAATGCGGATGAAAAAGGAGAGCTATGGATCGAATTGGAAAAAGATGGAATGTCTTCTTTTTACCACAAAGAAGTAAAGCTCCTTTACTGATTGGCTCTTTTGATATAAAGATAAAGGGTAAGCGGAAGAAACACAAGATTTGGAAGCCACATCGCTAAAGCCGGCGGCAAACTTTTATTCTCTGAAACAACTTTTAAAGCCTCAAATGAAAAGACGAAAAGAAAGGCCAGTGAAATCCCTATTGCAAGATTGACCCCCAAACCACCTCTTTTCTTTTGAGAAGACAGAGAAAGAGCCAGGAAGGTTAAAATAATGATGGAAACAGGCATTGAAGTCCTCTGATGAAGCTCATTCAGGTAAGAATTCAGGTTACTGTTTCCTCTTGCCTTTTCTCTTTCAATAAATTTGAGCAATTCAGGTGTTGTTTATTCTGACCTAAAAGTTCATTAGGGAAAAGCTCCTCAGGAGAATGACTGTAGTTTCTTCTAAGCTCTACGCCATTGCTCAGCTTTTCTGTATTATCTTTATTGATTGTTTTTTCCAGGTAGTTATTTAAAACGAACTGTTTTTTAGTCTGATCCCAATATACTTCACCAGCTTTTAGTTCATATACCATTCTTCTATTCTTATCGAATTTTTGGTAAACAAAGCTGGATCCTCTTTTTTCTCTTTTATTCCAAGAGTCTACAAATATATATTCTGTTCTGCTCAACTGCGAAGAAGCAGGGGCCGTTCCCAGAATCTTTTCTTTGTTGGCAGCATTATAGGTATAAGCTTCTAATTCATTTTTCTTGATATTCGCCCAAGGGAGAACCAAATGATACACTACAAGTGCCATTAAAGCGATCAAAATCGAAGTATACAGATAAGGTTTTGAGAACCTATGAAAACTGGCACCACTACTGATAATGGCCACAATTTCAGTGTTATTTGCCATTCTGGAAGTGAAATAAATCACCGTAATAAACACCAGAATGGAAAGGAAGGTGACCACAAGATTAATAATCCAGTAAGGATAAAAATGAATCAGGAAATACCCAAGGTCTAATTTGGGATCAAGAGCTTTTGCATTTTCTATTCTCGGTATCTTTTGCTGAACGTCGATGACAAGCACCACTATAGACAATAGCACCAGCATGAAACTGAAAGTTCCAAGGTATTTCTTAATGATATATTTGTCTACAATTTTAAGCATATTCTTCTTATAGTCTTTGTCTAAGAACTGGTACTACAGAGTTTTTCCATTCATAGAAATCTCCTGCGACAATGTGTTCTCTTGCCGCTTTCACCAAGTCAAGGTAAAATGCAAGATTATGAATTGAAGCGATCTGTTTTGCTAAATATTCTTTGGACACAAACAGGTGACGAAGATATGCTTTTGAATATTCACGATCTACAAAGCTGGTTCCGAATTCATCCAAAGGCGAAAAATCACGTTTCCATTTTTCGTTTTTAAGATTCATTACCCCTTGCCATGTGAAAAGCATTGCATTTCTGGCATTTCTTGTAGGCATAACACAATCCATCATATCAATTCCTAATCCAATAGATTCCAGGATATTCCAAGGTGTTCCCACGCCCATCAAATATCTTGGCTTTCTTTAGGAAGAATATCTGTTACTTCATCCGTGATTCTGTACATTTCTTCTTCAGGCTCTCCAACAGAAAGTCCTCCAATAGCATTTCCTTCTGCTCCAGCTTCTGAAATAACCTCCGCAGAAATCTTTCTTAAATCAGAATAGGTAGATCCCTGAACAATAGGAAAAAGCCTTTGTTTATGACCATATAATTCAGGATTATCATGAGTCCATTCTATACATCTTTTAAGCCAACGGTGGGTAAGCTCCATAGATGATTTTGCCTGGTTGTAATCACAAGGATAAGGAGTACATTCGTCAAAAGCCATGAAAATATCAGCTCCGATCTGTCTTTGGATCTCCATTGATCTCTCCGGAGAGAACATGTGATAGCTTCCGTCAATATGAGATTTGAATCGGGCTCCTTCTTCTGTCATTTTTCTGTTGCTCGCCAGCGAGAATACCTGAAAGCCACCTGAATCAGTAAGAATGGGAAGATCCCAGTTCATAAATTTATGTAAACCACCAGCATCCTGCATCGTTTCCATTCCTGGACGAAGGTAAAGGTGGTAAGTATTTCCCAAAATAATCTGGGCTTTAATGTCTTCTTTTAATTCTCTCTGATGAACTGTTTTCACACTTGCAACAGTTCCTACTGGCATAAAAATAGGAGTCTGGATCTTTCCGTGATCTGTAGTGATCTCCCCTGCTCTTGCTTTTCCTTCAGAGGTTTTTTCTATATTAAAAAATTTCATCTGTACACTTTTTTAGTTCGCCGCAATTAGCGATTCTCATTGTCGGGCAAAATCCCGCTTCATCATTATTTTATCTCTGAGGCACTCCTAATTCGGCTTGCTTCAGCTTATCTTTTACATATTTTTCGGCCTTAGGATCTTTCTTTAGTAAAATCTGCTGTGCTTCATTTGCTATCCCTTCCATTTCTTCTTTAATCACATAGTATTTAAAACTTTCGACAAAATCATCAGGTTTTACATTGTGTGATTTTAAAATAAATCGGGTACCTGCTTCCATATTTCTGTCCCGAAACATAAAGTTAGCCTGATCATTAATAATCAGATCAGCAATAACATCAGCCATAATATCCTGATCAACCAGATTTTTAGGCTTATCAATATAATCACTGCATGAAAACAGCCCCAGAAAGGCAAAAACAAGGATCAACTTTTTCATCAGCTTAATTTTATAATTTTAATGGAAGAATTGATCTTTGCATCACAATCTATTGATGATTGACTTCCATTTTAAGTTTAAAACACCAAAAACAGCTTCATGGATAATTCCACCATTCATTTTGCTTTCTCCTAAAATCCTATTGGTAAAGATAATAGGAACTTCCACAATTCTGAAACCTTTTTTAAAAGCTCTGAATTTCATTTCTATCTGAAATCCATATCCTTTCAATCTCACATTATCCAATCCTATCTCTTCCAATACTTTACGGGAGAAACAAACAAACCGGCTGTTGTATCATGAATAGGAAGTCCTAAAATAAATCTCACATATTTCGATGCAAAATAAGACAACAGAACCCTTCCCATAGGCCAGTTTACTACATTTACCCCTTTTGAATAACGAGATCCAATAGCCATATCTGCATTCAGACAAGCTTCAAAAAGCTTAGGTAAATCATTAGGACTATGTGAAAAATCGGCATCCATTTCAAAAATATAATCGTATTTATTCTCGATTGCCCATCTAAAGCCATGAATATAGGCTTTACCTAAACCATCTTTTGTATGTCTTATTGACAGATGCAGGTAATGTGGATACCTCTTTTGCAGCTCTTTTACGATTTCAGCGGTTCCGTCCGGAGAAGAATCATCCACTACTAAGATATGAAAGTCATCCTCCAATGCAAAAACAGCGGAAATAATATTTTTAATATTTTCCTTTTCGTTATACGTTGGGATTATGACGAGTTTTTTCATTTCAGTTTGCAAAGATAGTTTATTTAACCTTTTTATTTTATACAAAATAATCTATAATTTTGCAAAAAATTTTTCAATGATTCGTGGGTCAAATAAAAATAGCATTCAATAATTTTAGATGATGCACAAAATCAATTGAAAAATAGGCTTAACATCAAATTTAGCAGATGAAGCAATAAAGAAAATCTATGCCAAGTTGTGTTATTTATAGTTAAATAAAAAAATAAAAACTTAAAAATTTGCCATCGTCACCGAACTACATCAATTATGTAAGAATACCTGAGAACAACGATTGGGTCATTTTTATACTTATAGGCTGTATCTTTTTATATGTTTTCATGATGAACATTATAGAAAGAGATGCGAGTCTTAAAGATTTTCTGCTTCAAAAGTATTTTGACGCGAGTAACAATCTACCAAGCTGGATTATCACCTCCTGTGTGATTACTCTTACTTTATCTGTTCTGATTTCACAATACATTCCGGTAGTTCCGAAATATATTGCAGATCTACAGGTTCTGGGATATCAGCTTAATAAATTTGGATATACGCTGCTGGCAGTTATCTTTTTTTATCTGATCAAGTCAACATTGGGTTTTTTATTTTACCAAAGTATCGGGGATGGAAAGAAATGGACTATTTTTTATTTCACCTCGACAAAGTTCTATTTTATTCTGTCATTTTTGTTGATAATTTTGTGTGTAACCCACTATTACTTCCCTATAGACAGAAATAAAATGTTCTTATATTATTTCTCCTTCTTTTCTTTTGTATTCATTTTCAAAGTTTTTTTCTATTTATTTCACAAGAACAAGATTCTTCCGGAGAAATGGTATTATAAATTTTTGTATATTTGCACGCTCCAAATCGCACCATTATTACTGCTTTGGAAATTGTTATTTTTTTAATAAATGTCAATGATGAGAATAAAGTCCATATTGGTTTCTCAACCAGCGCCTAGTGAATCTTCTCCATATCTGGATATAGCGAAGAAGGAAAAAATAAAGATTGATTTCCGTCCATTTATCCACGTTGAAGGGGTTGACAATAAAGAACTCAGAACTCAGAAAATAGATCTGACGCAATATACCGGTATCATTTTTACCAGTAAAAATGCTATTGACCATTACTTCAGACTTGCAGAAGAATTGCGTTTTGCAGTTCCGGATACAATGAGATATATCTGTCAGTCGGAAGCTATTGCCAACTATCTTCAGAAACACATTGTGTACAGAAAAAGAAAAATCAGCTTTGGGGAGAAAAACTTCTCAGACCTTCTTCCTCTGTTCAAGAAATTTCCTACTGAAAAATATCTGTTGCCATCTTCAGATGTTTTAAGCCCGGATATTGTAAAAACTTTGGATTCTGCCAATATAGAATGGACAAGAGCAATCATGTACCGTACTGTATGCAGTGACCTGACGGACATCAACATTAAAGATTACGACATGTTGATCTTCTTTAGCCCACAAGGAATCAAGTCTCTGCAACAGAATTTTCCGGACTTCAAGCAGGATGAAACTAAGATCGGAGTTTTTGGAAACACCACTTTAGCTGCCGCTGAAGAAGCTGGATTAAAAGTAGATCTAATGGCTCCTACGAAGGAAACCCCTTCTATGACCATGGCTCTTGAAAAATATATTAAAGCTCTACACAAATAGTCTTTAATACAGAAATAAACTCAACCATCTTTCCTTTATGAAAAGATGGTTTTTTTATTTAAGAACACTTTAATCAACCGTTCAAAACCGAAAATCAAGCAATTGGCTTATTATATATTGTCGCATTTATAAACACCAAATAACGATCATACATGAGTTATTTTCCTATCTGTAAGAATCTTTGTCTCTAACACACTAACCCTGGCAAGAAAACACAATCAACAATATCATTTATATAACAAAAATTGATTTTTTCTATAAAATAAACTCTGATCAACCCCATACAATACCATAAATGTAAAAAAACACCAAAAAACGCAACAGAAATCTTCAATAACTTAATCTATATAGACGTAATTATTTTTGTGAAATATTAATTAAAAAAAATAACATTAACAATTAACAATCAATTAATTAAGTTATTCCTATTTTTCAATAACTCATTATAAATCCTTTATATTAGAACCAATTAAAAAACTCTAATATGAAAAAGTTATTATTTTCTCTATTCTTACTTATTATTGTATTTGTAAGCGCCCAAAACGACAACTGTACCGGGGCAATCAATTTACCTGTAGGAACAAATTTTACATCAGGAGCCATCACAGCAAATAACAACGGCGCAACTACCGATGGCACTCCTCCCACCTGTACCTCAGTTGCCGTTGACAACGTATGGTTCAAAGCAACGGTACCCCAAAGCGGAAATCTAACAATAGAGATGAGAGAAGTTTCAGGAACCTCTTTTCTTTATCCTGTTATTACCGTTTATACAGGCATGTGTAATTCATTAACTCAAATCAGCTGCAAGGATTACGGCTACAACGTTCCATTAGTATTTAACGGCCGCACTCCAGGTGAAATCATCTACATCAGTGTATGGAAACTTAATTCAAATATTAGCAATGGAGCATTTAAGATTTCAGCTTTCGATCCTGCTCCACCAGCCAATGACCCATGCTCAGGAGCAATATCATTAACCGTAGGAACAGACTTCAATTCGGGGGCAATCAATGTAGACAATACAGGAGCAACTCCTGATGGCTCAATTCCATCCTGCCAAACCAGCACTACCGATAACATCTGGTTTAAAGTAATTGTCCCACAAATGGTAATCTAAAAATAGAAGTCAATGATAGTGGTAATGGCCTATTTTCTGGCGCTGGACTTAGTATATATAGTGGAACATGTGGCTCCCTAACTGAAATTGGATGTAAAAATGATTATTTTTCATTAATAACATTGACCGGACAAACTCCGGGAGCCACGTTATATGTAAACGTATGGAAACTTAATCAGACAAACGGGACAGGCGAGTTTAAAATTTCAGCCTATGGATTTATCCCACCAGACAATAACAGTTGTTCACAGGCAACTCCGCTGACGATAGGAACAAATTTTAATTCAGGAGCAATCACCTCCAATAATGTTGAAGCGACTACCGACAGCACATTGCCTACATGTAATGAAGATGCTGCAGACAATATATGGTTTACAGCAACGGTACCGCAAGCGGAAACCTTAAGATCGAAACTAAAAAAAGCCCAGGATCCCAATTTGATCACCCCACCACTACAGTTTATAGTGGCAACTGCGGGACTTTAAGTGAAATCAGCTGCAGTGATGACTTTTCAATAATAACATTAACGGGACAGACTCCGGGAAACACATTGTATGTCAGTGTATGGAAATACGAAGGAAATATAGTAAATGGCAAGTTCAAAATTTCAGCATACGATGACAGCACCTTGTCAACTCATGAAGTAGCTGACAATAAAAAGAAGATCACAGTATTTCCTAATCCTTTTAGCGATGTACTTATCATCTCTGATATCAATGATGTGAAGTCCATATCGGTTACAGATATATCAGGAAAGCTGATCAAGACAATTGAAAAGCCCTCTTCTTCACTTGATATGAGGGATTTAGAAGATGGCCTTTATTTCGTTACTTTAAAAATGAAAGATGAGAGCATAAAAACGATTAAAACAATAAAAAAATAACTCCATTATCCAATATTAAAGAAAAGGCTATCAAAAATCTGATAGCCTTTCTTATATTTGAACAAGAATTAATATTGAATGCAACTGCAACGTTTCTGCAAAAAAACACAGGACGTAAAAAATTAGAATATAGATGAAAGCTCCACAAGCAAAAAAAATAGAAAAAATATTAGAAACCCATGCCGACAGAAGAGTAGATCATTACTTCTGGCTTAATGAAAGGGAAAACCCGGAAGTCATTCAATATCTTGAAGAAGAAAATGCTTACGAAGAATTCATCATGAAAGACACCGAGGAGCTTCAGGAAGAACTTTTCGAAGAGATGAAAGCCCGTTATAAGAAGGATGATGAGTCTCTACCTTATATCTTTAATGAATACTGGTATATTGTACGGTATGAGGAAGGAAAAGAATATCCAATCTTCTGCAGAAAATATAAAAGCCTGGATAATGAGGAAGAAATTATACTTAACGTCAATATTTTAGCGGAAGGTGAAGATTTCTTTGAAGTAGGAAGCGTAGCAGTAAGCCCTAATAATGAACTGACTTCTTTTTCTTCAGATAATGTAGGAAGAAGGATCTATACATTAAACTTCAAAAATTTGAAGACCGGTGAAATTCTTCCGGATAAAATTCTAAATACTACAGGAAAAGCAGTTTGGGCGAATGACAATCAACATGTTTTCTATATTAGAAAAGATAAAAGTCTTCGTGCATTCCAGGTTTACAGACACAAACTGGGAACGGAT
Source organism: Chryseobacterium tructae (assembly GCF_030409875.1). Lineage (NCBI taxonomy): Bacteria > Pseudomonadati > Bacteroidota > Flavobacteriia > Flavobacteriales > Weeksellaceae > Chryseobacterium > Chryseobacterium tructae. The sequence goes on from NZ_JAUFQR010000003.1 coordinate 327,966, forward strand.
CCTGCTGAAGATGTTCTTATCTTCCATGAAGAAGATGACACCTTTGATGTAAATGTGTTTAAAACAAAATCATTACAATATATCTTTATCGCAAGTTCTAGCACCATTTCCGATGAACATCATTTCATTCCTGCAGACAATGTTTTTGCAGACTGGAAAGTCATCCAGCCAAGAATAGATGATCTTGAGTATTCTGTAGAACATTATGAAGATGAATTCTACATTATCACCAATGCTGATGACGCTACGAACTTTAAAATTGTAAAAACAAAGATTGATAATTGCAGTATGGAAAACTGGGTAGATGTAATCCCTCACCGTGCTGAAGTTTTATTGGAAGGTTTTGAAATCTTTAAAGATCACCTGGTTCTGGAGGAAAGAGAAAAAGGACTGCTTCAAATCAAAATTATTGATGAAAAAACAAAGGAATCTTATTACCTACCTTTCTCTGATCCAACCTACACTACTTATATAGGAATCAATCTTGAATTCGATACGGAGGTTTTACGTTATGGCTACACGTCCCTTACGCAGCCAAGTTCTACTTACGAGTATAACATGAAGGATAAAACGACTATACTTCTGAAACAACAGGAAGTCTTGGGCGGAAAATTCTTCCCGGAAAATTATGTTTCCGAAAGAATCTGGGCAGATTCCAGAGATGGAGAAACTAAAATTCCAATTTCTCTTGTATATCATAAGGACACGAAGAAATCAGCAGATACTCCACTTTTACTCTATGGATATGGAAGCTACGGTCATACTGTGGATGCAAGCTTCTCCAATGTAAGACTTTCTATTCTTGATCGCGGTTTCATTTATGCTATCGCTCATATCCGCGGAGGTGAATATTTGGGAAGAGAATGGTATGAAGATGGAAAAATGTTATTCAAGAAAAATACTTTCTTCGATTTTATAGATGCAGGAAAATACCTTATAAAGGAAAACTACACTTCATCCGATCATTTATATGCTATGGGGGGAAGCGCCGGAGGATTATTGGTAGGTGCAGTCATGAATTATGAGCCTCAATTATTCAATGGAATAGTAGCACAGGTTCCTTTTGTAGATGTTGTGACTACAATGCTGGATGATACAATCCCTTTAACAACCGGAGAATATGACGAATGGGGAAATCCTAATGACAAAGAATACTATCATTATATGAAGGATTATTCACCTTACGATAATGTTGAGGCAAAAGATTATCCAAATATACTGATTACAACAGGATTTCATGATTCCCAGGTACAATATTGGGAGCCCGCAAAATGGACTGCAAAGCTTAGAGAATTGAAAACTGATGATAATATTCTGATCTTTAAAACAGATATGAGTTCCGGTCATGGAGGAGCAAGCGGAAGATTTGAGTCCCTGAAAGAAGACGCGCTAGAATATGCGTTCTTATTAAAGATTAACAAAAAATAGTTTTGATTAACTTTCTCTTTGCGATCTCTTACATATAAGACCTATGGTATTATTAATTTTGATTTCAATAGCTGTTATTTATTATCTGATACAAAAACAGAAAATAACAAGAATAGAAAAAAGAGAAGAGTTTAAGTCCAAACAAGAGGAAAAACTTAAGGATATGCTGAAAAAAGCGAAAGAAGAAGATCTTAATAATAAAGAAAATAACAATTAATAAAATGTATTGTCATCATAAAAAGTGACAATTATAAAAATATGAACGAATCTGAATACTGGAAAAAAATAGAACAGTTCTTCGAGGACAATTTCCAGACTGAGAAGAACCCACCCATTGAGACCTTATTATTTTTAATAGGACTACAGGAGCTAGGCAGCGGACAACAGAAATATACAAAGGAAGACAAAGTAAATTTGATTCATATTGCTGTTTGCAGACTGCTTGAACCTTTTGGATATTACAAATTCACTCATTATGAAGATGGGTGGCCCCAATTCGACAAACTGGAAGATCTTCCTGAACTAAAGCCAAATGAGCAATCCTTACTGATGAAAAAGGCAATTATTCAGTACTTTCAGGAGGAAGAACTTATTTAAGTCAAAAACGCAGAAGTTTAGACATTCCCTAATGAAATACTAGTATTATTAGCTAAATACTACTAAAACACTGCATCCCTTATACAAATAGAGACAAGCTTTCGGCTTGTCTCTATTTTTTTTAAACAAAAACAATATTGATATTAAAAAAATATCGTATTTTTTTATTTATAGTTAATATTTTAAACCATTTCATTCCCAAGCTATTAGATGCTTATTTTACGAATATACTATTCATAGTTCACAATTTATTAGAATTTGATAGGCATATTCCATATTAGATTTGTAATTTAGGCACTTCAGACCACATTCTTTTGACCTGTCACTATGGTCAATTCCCCTCAGAATACTATGGTCAATTTCTTCAGCCTTACACTTGGTGTATAGTTCTGAAAAAAAAGACAAAAGCAAAATGATATCCCGACTCGCCATGAGCCGGGCAGGATAAAAATTTGAAAAAATTACACACAAAACTAAGAACTGAAAAACTATGTATTTCGAAAAAATTCTTCTGAAGAAAACAGATTAAAATTTAAATAGAAATCAAACCATGAAAAAAATTAGCACTTCTTTAATGTTGCTCATGATCAACATGGCCTTTTCACAAGTAGGAATTTCAAAAAATCTAACTATTGAAATCCACAATAAGGCCATTTTACAGGTAGACGGAAAATATGAAGGAAAGAGTTACGGAATGATGCTTCCTGAAGTATCCGTACCAGAGAATCTCCCATTACATAATTCCCCTACTCCAGACAGTGAGATGACAGGAATGATGATGTTCGAAAAAACGCATGCTACCTTTTACTCTTATGATGGAGCAAAATGGAACAATGAACCTACGGCTGCCGACTTCAAAATGAAACAATCCCGATTTTTATCCACTGCCGATGAAGAAACTTATGTAGCTTGTGTTCTTTTGGGATGCGGACGACATGTAGGTCTTGGCTTCGGCGCTCTTGTTGATGGAAAACAATCTTACAACAGCCTTAATATAACCAGGGAAACAGCTGTAGTAGCAGGAGGAGGACTTTATGGAGACAAAAATTTTGATAATGCCAAGTTTGTCATCAATGAAGCAGGGGTATATGACATCTACCTGAATGTTCCTTCTAAAACGGGAGGAGCCGTATCTCTTACAAGCGGGCCTCAATACCAGCTGCGAGCCTATCTGAAACAAAGTAACGGAAGTTATAATGAGGTTAAGCTCACCACATTCTACCCTGACTATTACGGAATTTTGGGAATTGGTGGAGATACCAATACGGCAGCTTTTACCACCACAAGAATCCGTTTGAATCCGGGAGATTATATTGTCTCGAGAATACATTCTCCATTGGCAACAGTATCTGTAGTAGTTACTCTTACCGCTTCTGCCAATGCCAATATCGCCAAATACTATCCAAGAGAAATAATGTTCACCAAAGTAAGTGATTAAAATGATCAGAAAAACGATTACACTCAAAGTCTTTATTTTAACAGCGGCAAGCACATTAGGATTTGCCCAGATGAAAATGGGGAAAAGACCTGAAACGATTCATCCAAGAGCGGTTTTACAGATAGAGCATAATACAAAAGGCATCATACTTCCTGTTGTTGAAAACCATACTCAACTCCCTAATTACAACGCTTCGCACCCAGATCTATATGAAAATAAACCTGAAGATAATGGTTTGGTATTTTATAGCAAGGAGATCAAGGATGTGGTAAAATATGATGGCTACAGATGGATTGCCGCAACAGAGAGAAGTATCAAAAATTATAAAAATGTAAGTATTCTGGGATCTAATACTGCAGATGTATCTGTCGCTAATGTATTAGGAATTACGGGGCGTCCTACCCTAGCTTTTAATATTTTAAATGATTTTGATAGAAATAATGTCAATAATTTAGGGCTTACAGTCAATGCCAATGGAGAAATTAGCATTCCGGCAGATGGTTTCTACAGAATCAATCCATCAGTAAAGTCAAGCAGTGCCGGAGGCCTATCTGTAGGAAATGCCGCCACTATTATTTCTCTTCAGGCGCTGTACGCCAATGCAACAGCAGAAGGATGGCAAAAGATTCATGAAAACAGCTTTTTGCTTTATGGATTGTTGGTAACAGCGGGCAGCGCCAATTCTGTGAATAATTTTTCCACTACAAAATACCTGCATGCTGGAGATCAGATCCGTTTAAGAGCCGGCATTCAAGCTGATACAGGATTGAATGTAGGCGCTGGTGTCAACTTTAAAATGAATGACAAAGATACTTTTATCTATATAGAAAAATTGAACTAAGATGAGAAAGAATATTTATATCGCTGTCCTTTTATTGGCAGCTCAGATGACTTATTCCCAAGTCATTATCGGAAGTGCAGCCAATCCAAGTTCTAATTCTATGTTCAGCATTGTGAATAAAGAGGATAATCTGGTACGATCTAAGGGAATAATGATCCCAACGGTAAACAATGAAATGGAGTTACCTTTATACAATGCCAGTCAAGCCAGTCACTTTGACAAGGATCCTTCTATGCAGGGAATGATCATGTATAGAAAAGATATTCAAAGAGTTGTTGTGTATGACGGGGATATATGGAAGCCTACTTTTTACGAAACCGGAGGAAGAACTACACGCGCCAGCATGAATCCAACAACTGTAGAAAGCGATTTCCCTTCTGTAGGATGTGTACTTATCGGATGTGGTGAAAAAGATGTTCCGTTTGGATTCTATAACAACACATTGGATGGTGATAAACTTGGCATTATTGATCCTCAGGGAAACGTGAATAATAATTTCAACAATTTCACCTTCAAAGAGTCAGGATTTTATAAGATTCTTATCAGTTTGAAGGTAAAGACCTCGGGTATTCACGTCAGCCCGCCTGTCATCTCTTTCAGGGCATTAAAAAATGGGGCGACTCTTGCCAGAAATGATGTTCCTTTAAATGAAGCCATTCTGATTACTGCTGGAGCCAACAGAGTTGGAACCATGGAATTTCTAGCCATGTTCGACAAAGGAGACAAACTTAAAGTACAGGTTTCAGGAGGTGTTTCTATTCTAACAGTTGCCGACGTTTATAAAATTGTTCCTACAGATGGAACATTTATTAATATAGAAAAACTGTAAGGCTTAACAAAAAAACATTTTTCATTCCATATTTCATTAAATAGGGTACCTCGATTGAGGTACCCTATTTTCATATCATCAAACTAATGATCTATTATCTCTTTTTCATTTTCAAATCACCCAATGATTTCTTTAAGCTGGTTAAGTCCCATTTTAAATCCACCTTCAAATCCCATATCCAACATTTTCTTCATTACTTCTTCAGATTGATAATGGATATTAACAGTCACTTTTGTTCCTTCTTCTACTCCTGTAAAACCAAATAACCATTGGGATCTTGGAGCATCCTCATTTACATTTCCGTTTTCATCACAGAAAGCACTCGTCCAGTCAAGACTCCTATGTTCCATGATCTCTCCATATTTCGATTGGGAATAGGATTTTTCTCCATTTGGACCTACCATAGCATAGAGCCAGATCCCGTTTTCTTTGAAATCCTGATGCACAGTTTCGCATTTCCAGGGTCTAGGCCCCCACCACTGATCCAATAATTCGGATTGGGTAAAATAGTTCCACACTTTCGAAACATCAGCGTTGTAAATAATCATTACATAGACGCTTTTCGAGTCAAAATCTTTGTTGAAAATGATATTAGATTCCATAAAGTAATAATTTTAAATAAAGTTAGCTCTTTATTTACACAAAGGACTTTTCATATGACAAGTAAACAATAATTCATAAATAATTGTTAAAAAACTATCTTTTAAGATAAAAACCATAATTTTTTGGCTCGTTTTTTGTTTACGTAGTCTTAAAACAATTAATTTTAACATTCATTTTTCCAAAACATATATAATTAAATAATGAATAATAAATTCATCCCAATAATTTCGGTGTTTATGACGATCTCACTGATTGTCTTTGTTACGCTCCAATTTTATTGGTTGAAAGGCTATTATGGGGTACTGGAACAGGATTTTTCAAATAAAGTTTACTCGGTTTTGGAAAGTACATCAAAAACAATTGAAGAAATTGAAGCTGATAAATATCTGACCAAGGATAACAGAAATACCATTCTTGCCAACAGCAAAAATCCTTCACTTACTACCATTCAACAGGTAGAAGATTCCGGAACTCAAAGACAGATCATCTATTCTAAGAATATTATTTCCAATGCACAGCTTCCTATTTCTAAAAAAGGAGATTCTGTAAAGCTAACGACTTTATACACTGATGAAGCTGCTTACAAAATAAAAAGAGACACTACAAACCGCGAAATACTTACCTCGGACATCAATCAGGATATTGAAACCGGGGATTACGCCGTAAAAGAGTTTGTAAAGGTATATGGAAACAATTTACCTATTGCCCAAAGGGTAAGTCCTGCCACGCTTGATTCGGTAATCACGAAAGAATTAAAAATCAGAGGAATTACCGCAAAATTCGGGTATGGAATTGTAGACAAAGACAATAAACTTACCAGCATTGCCAACAAAGCCTATAAAGAGAAAAAAGACAGCAACACGTATAGTTATCCTCTTTTCACGGATAAAAAATATAATACCTTATATAATCTTGCCTTAGTTTTCCCTAAAAAAGAATATTCTTTGGCGATGAACAACTGGCCGATGCTCTTGGGAACTTTCCTTTCATTGCTTACCATTCTTGGGATTTATATTATTTCCATCAATTATATGATGAGGCAGAAAAAACTTGCTGAAGTAAAAACAGACTTTATCAACAACATGTCTCATGAATTTAAAACGCCATTGGCAACTATTTCTGTGGCAACAGATTCATTAGCGAATGATAAGATTGCTACCAACCCGGATAAAGTAAAATATTATTCAGAGTTGATTAAGCAGGAAAACCTGAGGATGAAAAAACAGGTGGAAAATATTCTGAACATGTCTAAGCTTGAGAGAAATGAAGTAGAATTATTCCTGAAAGAAACCAACGTAAGGGAATTGATTAAAAAGACGACAGAATCCTTTAATCTGATTGTAAAACAAAGAAATGGTACTCTGACTCAGCAGTTCAATGCTACTCATTATAATTTTAAGATTGATGAGTTTCATATATCGAATATGCTGGTGAACTTATTGGATAATGCCAATAAATATTCTCCGGAAGCGCCTGAAATTCATGTGGAGACCAGAAATGAAGGTCATTGGTATGTTATTGAAATTTCAGATAAGGGAATGGGAATGGAAACCCAGAATAAAACAAAGATCTTCGAGAAATTCTTCAGAGAAGAAACCGGAAATATTCACAATGTAAAAGGACAAGGGCTAGGGCTTTCCTATGTTAAGAAGATTGTAGAACTTCATAAAGGGGAGATTATTGTAGACTCCAATAAAGGGGATGGAAGTACCTTTACAATAAAATTACCAATGGGGTAATGATAAAATAAGAAACCAAAAACAAAATATAAGAAGAGAGAGTGAGGAAGTTCATTCTTAATTGTTAATTAGTAATTAGTAAAAGTTATGAGCAACAGAATATTATTAGTAGAGGACGATCAGAGTTTCGGGGCGGTGCTTAAAGATTATTTAACAATCAATAATTTTTGAAGTTACCCTTGCTACTGATGGAGAACAGGGATTGAAAGAATTTACAGAAAAATGAATTCGACATCTGTATATTCGACGTAATGATGCCTAAAAAAAAAGACGGGTTTTTCATTAGCTGAAGATGTAAAAAAAGATTGATAAAAAAAATACACCGATCATATTCCTTACGGCAAGAAAATATGAGAGAAGACATCCTTAAGGGATATCAACTGGGAGCTGATGACTATATCACAAAACCATTTGATACTGAACTTCTTTTATATAAGATCAAAGCGATTCTTCAAAGAAGCTCTACCTTGGAAAATGAAGAGCAGGAGCAATTCAAGATCAGCAATATCTTCTTTGACTCTATGTTGAGACAACTGAAGGTAGGTGATAAAGAATATAAGCTTTCACCAAAAGAAAATGAATTATTAAAGCTTCTTTGCATTCACAGAAACGACTTTATGCCAAGAGATCTTGCTCTAAGAAAGATTTGGAAAAAGGAAAATTACTTTACAGCAAGAAGTATGGACGTCTATATTGCTAAGCTTCGTAAGCTGTTAAAAGATGACGAAGGATTGGAAATTATCAATGTTCACGGAGAAGGATTTAGACTTCTTGTAAAAAATTAATCAAAAAAATCGTATTATAAACATAAAATTAGCAAAACAATTAAAAATGTTTTGCTAATTTTGCTTTATACCCAATCAAGGATATGAAGAATACGTTTTTAGGTTTGATCTCTGTATCAATATTAGCTGTTTCTTGTAAGAAAGATGAAAGAGCAACTTATTTAAAAGAAGAAGCTGGTTCTCAACAGCCTTCTGTAGCTACCAATACTACTCCAAAGACCTCTCTGATGGATCAGGCAGGAATCCAATCCACTGCAGCTCCAGCTGCTATGGCTGCAGCTCCGGGCATGAATCCTCCTCACGGACAACCGGGACACCGATGTGATATTCCCGTGGGGCAGCCTTTAAATGGTCAGCCATCAGCGACTCCTGCTTCTCAAAATATCAATGTAGGAGCTAATAATTCCATTCAAATTGATCCTAATTCAGTATCTCCATCGAAAATAGCTGACAATAATGCTAAACCAGTGAAAACTGCTCCAGGCATGAATCCGCCACACGGACAACCAGGACACCGATGTGATATTCCTGTAGGACAACCTTTGAGCAGTAAACCGGCTCCGACTCCTCAACCTGCACAAAATAATATACAGGTAACTCCTACTCCAACCCCGGCTCAGGTAGCCTCACAAAATCTCGCTATGGGAGAAAAACCAAAAATGAACCCTGCTCACGGAGAGCCTTGGCACAGTTGTTCCATACAAGTTGGTGATCCTTTACCATAAATTTTGTATTTTTGCAGATATGAAGCTGTTTCACATACTGGCAATAGTATTTTGTTTAGGAATTTTTTTAGTTCCTAAGGATGGCTTCTATGCTCAATCTATGCAGGAAACCTGCTGCAAAGCAGAATCTGGGAAAAAGAGTGACTGTTGTAAAAATCACTCCTCAAAAAAAGGCGGAAAAAATGATTCTACAAAATCATCATGTAATGATGACTGCTGTTCTTCATGCATTGCCTGTTATACTTTTATTGAGACTCCTTTTTCAAAAAATCTACGTCTGGAACTGTCTTATTACAAAGCAAATAAGAATCTTCAGTTTCAATATTCAGACCCTTATCTTTCAGACCGTTTAAAGGAAATCTGGCAACCGCCCAAAATAGGTTAATTAAAACATTTTGAGTTCGTTATACACTATAACGAACCGTATTTTATTTAATCTAAACTTTTAAACAAATGAAATTATATATTTCCAGGTTTATACTTGGTGCATTATTCTTATTTACACAATTTATATCGGCTCAAAATCTTCAGAAAAACCAGTTCAAAGTAAAAGGGAACTGTGAAATGTGCAAAACAAGAATTGAAGGAGCGGCTAAAAAAGCAGGTGCGAAAACTGCTGTTTATTCTATTGATCTTCAAACGTTAACTATAGAAACGGATAAGGTTTCTACAGATGACATTCTTAAAAAAGTAGCAGAAGCAGGTCATGACAATGAAAAATTCAAAGCTTCGGATGATGTTTACAAGAGTCTTCCGGGATGTTGCTTATATGATAGAGATCTACAATCTTTACAAGCAGAAGCCCATCATGAGCATCATACCAATACTACGGGTACGGCTAAGAAGGAAAATGAATTCTATGTAAGAGGAAACTGTGTTTCATGCAAAACCAGAATTGAAAAGGCAGCCAAAGATGCAGGAGCTAATTCAGCGGAATGGAGTCCAGAAAAACAAACCGTAATTCTAAATTTTGATGCAACAAAAACCTCATCAGATAAGATCTTAAAGGCTATTGCCGATGTAGGGCATGATAACGAAAAATATAAGGCTTCAGATGATGTTTACAAAGGACTTCCGGGATGTTGCCTCTACGATAGAGATTTTACCTTTGGAGAACCTAATCCAACCGCTCATTATGAAGAGGAAACAAAACATGAAGACCATAAAGGTCATACGGCTCAAGCCAACAATGAATCTCACAGCAAGCAAGAGAAAAGCATTGACGGGGTTGTAGTAACAGGCTCTAAATCAGCCACTTCTTTAAGTAAGAAAGAAGCAGGGTTAGTTTTTAATATTGACAAAAAAGAGCTCTTAAAAGCAGCATGTTGTAATTTATCTGAAAGTTTTGAAACGAATGCAACGGTAGATGTATCGTTCAGCAATGCAGTGACGGGTACCAAACAGCTGAAAATGCTCGGCTTGGATCAAAAATATACTAGTTTAACTAAAGAACAGTTACCTGAAATCAGAGGATTGGCTTCGGCTTATGGGTTAAATTTTATTCCGGGAAGATGGATCGAAAGTATTCAGCTGACTAAGGGAGGAAGTACGGTAACCAATGGGTATGAGAGTATTACCGGACAGATCAACACTGAATTATTGAAAAACGCGAAAACGCCTGAAACTTCCCTGAATCTTTTTTCTGATTTTAATGGAAGAGCTGAAGTGAATATCACCAGTGTAGCGCCTATCAATGACAAATGGTCTCAAACTTTTCTTCTTCACGGAAACGGAACTTTTGGGAATACAGATATGAATCATGACGGTTTTCTTGACAGGCCAAAAGGAACGCAAATCAATGCGGCTTATCTTCTTAATTACAATGATTTGGAAAAGTCAGGTCTTGGGTCGCATTTCGGTATTAACTTTATCAGAGATGAAAGAACGGCAGGGCAGATTGGCTTTGATAAAAAATTAGCTCAGGATAAACAACCTGCTTATGGGGTGGGAATAGATATTTCAAGATTCCAGGTGTGGAATAAAACAGGATATGTTTTTAAAGGAAAACCTTACCAAAGTATCGGATGGATGAACCAATATGTTTACCACCAACAAGATAGCTTCTTTGGACTGAGAAATTATGCCGGAAAGCAGCATACCTATTATTCAAATCTAATTTTTGAAAGTATCCTTGGAAATACCAACCATAAGTATAAAGCAGGAGCTAGCTTCTTGTATGATGGATATGAGGAAACTTATCTGACAGATGATATTAAGAGAAACGAAATCGTTCCGGGAATCTTTGCTGAATATACTTTAACAGGATTAAAATATACTTTAGTAGCAGGAACCAGAGTGGATTTCCATAATCTGGCAGGAACTCAGTTTACTCCAAGAGTAAATTTTAAATACGATTTTACTCCACAAACTATTTTAAGACTTTCTGCAGGAAGAGGATTTAGAACAGCAAATGTTTTTGCGGAAAGCCAACAATATTTTGCTTCCAACAGAGCGATCAATATTTTACCGAATGGAGGAAACATTTATGGTTTAAAGCCTGAAATTGCGTGGAATTATGGAGCTAGTTTACAGCAGGAATTTAAACTTTTTGGAAGAAAGTCTACGATCATTGCTGACTTCTTCAGAACAGACTTCCAGAATCAGGTATTGGTAGATTTAGATAGATCTCCACAGCAACTTACATTTTATAACCTGGAAGGGAAATCATTTGCTAACTCTTTCCAAACGCAGTGGGATTTTACCCCATTCAAAAACTTTGATGTAAGATTAGCTTATAAATACTACGATGTACAGGCTGATTATATGGGGGGAAGAAGAGAAGTTCCTTTTATGGCAAAACACAGAGGATTTATCAATCTTGCTTACGCTACGAATAAGAACGATAAAGGTGGATTCTGGAGCTTTGATACTACTTTAAACTGGGTAGGAAAGCAAAGACTTCCGAATATGGAAGGTAATCCGGCAGAGTTTCAATTACCGACTTATTCCAATTCTTATGCTGTACTGAATGCACAGATCTCAAAGAACTTCAACAAGAAGCTTAGAGCTTATGTGGGGGGAGAAAATCTTACTTCATATTATCAGAAAAATGCAATCATCGATTTTAAAAATCCTTTCGGAAACTACTTTGATGGCGGAATGGTATATGCTCCGATTATGAAAGCGAATTTCTATGTGGGATTGGATGTGACGTTTTAGATAAGGGATGATGGATGCTGAAAGTTGGAAGTACTATTGGACATCTTATTAATTGAAATCCTTTTAACTTCTTTTTTTCTGAACAGAAATATCCTTAAAAATATAAACCAGCATCAAATTGATGCTGGTTTTTTAATGGGATAAAAATCCTTTTAAAATTAGGGGTGATAAATATATTGGTGATAAACCTTATAGGTTTTAGAAACCTATAAGGTTTGAGTGTCCGCATATTTTTTTAAGTTTATAAAAATGATGGAAAGGTATGATGAAAACGTCAAGTAACTTCTCTCTTCCAGCATCCAGCTTCCCTACCAAAACAAAAAAAGCAGCATCAAAATTGATGCTGCTTTTTTATTTTATCTTCCAAAGTCATCCTGTACTCTTACGATATCATCTTCGTCTGAAGGATTGGAGGCGTCGGTATGCTGCCAGATTTCGGCTACTATTCCCCAGCCTGAAAGACCAATTAATCGGTGTCTTTCTCCTTGCTGAAGTTTTACCTGATCTTTTGGATGGTATTCTCCAATTTCACCTTCTTCATCCGTCATGCTTCTTTTGATTCCTACGATTCCTTCTACTACCTGCCAGATTTCAGCTCTTCTGTGGTGATATTGCCAGCTTAATCGTGCTTCAGGAGCTACAATAAGAATCTTTGGACTTAGTTTGCCTCCTATTTTTAGGCTTTCTACATCAATTCCATCAAAGTATTGATTAGCGAAATCCTGCGCTTGTGTTTCATCAATCACAAAAAAACCTCCCCATGGTCTGGTTTCATCTTTTGCTGCAATCGTAAAACCCTGGGTCTGCAGCATTTTTTCAACGCTCTCAAATATTTCTCTTTTCTCTGCACTCATATACCTTGTTTTTCTTAATTAAAATTATTTACCTGATTCTTCTTTTGACATTGAATAGGGAAAATCTTTTTCCTGAGATCCTCGGTCTGTATTGGGCTTGTTGTTCATTTTAAAATCCAGGACTGTACCTTTGATCAATTCTTTATGACTTAGCCAATTTTTTGAATAAGGTTGTTGGTTCACATTTAATGATTGTACATATAAGTTTTCTGCACTGTTCTCCGGTGCTTTTATTTCAATTTTCTTCCCATTTTCCAGATGAATGGTTGCTTCTTTAAATAATGGAGCCCCCAATACATACTGATCTGTTGCTGGTGTTACCGGATAAAAGCCTAATGCTGAGAAGATGTACCATGCAGAGGTCTGCCCATTATCTTCGTCTCCACAATAACCATCTGGAGTAGCGTGATATAGTTATCCATTACCTGTCTTGCCCAATATTGAGTTTTATAAGGTGCTCCGGAATAGTTGTACAGATAGATCATATGCTGAATAGGTTGGTTTCCGTGAGCGTACTGTCCCATATTCATGATCTGCATTTCTCTGATCTCATGGATCACTCCGCCATAATAGCTATCATCAAAAACTGGTGGCAGCGAAAATACTTCATCCAGTTTAGCTTCAAATTTCTTTTTACCACCCATTAGCTGGGCTAAGCCATCAATATCCTGGAAAACCGACCAGGTATAATGCCAGCTATTTCCTTCTGTAAAGGCATCCCCCCATTTGAATGGATTGAAAGGTTTCTGAAAATTCCCGTCTTTATTTTTACCGCGCATCAATCCTGTTTCCTTATCAAACAGATTTTTGTAATTATACGCTCTTTTTTTGTAAATATCAATTTCTGAAGCAGGTTTTCCTAATGCTTTTCCAAGCTGATAAATAGAAAAATCATCATAAGCATACTCTAATGTTCTGGCTGCATTCTCATTAATTTTCACATCATAAGGAACATAGCCCAGCTCATTATAATATTTTACACCTGCGCGTCCTACGGCTTCTATTGGCCCTTCGTTATTGGCTCCATGTTTTACAGCTTGCCAAAGTGTTTCCACATCATACCCGCGAAGTCCTTTGATATAAGCGTCTGCAACTACAGATGCTGAATTGTTTCCAATCATAATATCAGAATATCCAGGGCTGCTCCATTCCGGAAGGAATCCTCCTTCTTTATAAGCATTGGCTAATCCTTCCTGCATTTCTACATTGATACTTGGATAAACCAGGTTCAGGAAAGGATATAAAGCTCGGAAAGTATCCCAAAAACCTGTTCCGGCAAACATTCTTCCGTCTGTAATTTTTCCGTTATAAGGACTCCAGTGTTTTATTTTGTTCTGAGCATCAACTTCATATAACTTCTGTGGAAAAAATAAAGTTCTGTATAGTGAGGAATAAAAAGTTCTCATTTGTTGATCCGTACCTCCTTTTACTTCTATTTTGCCCAAGGTTTTATTCCAGATATTTTTAGCATCGGTTTTTACCTGTTCGAAGTTTCTGCTTCCGATCTCTCGTTTAAGGTTCAGTTCGGCCTGTTCAAAGCTTATGAATGAAGAGGCCACTTTAGCATAAACAGTTTCTTTATCTTTAAGCTTAAATCCTACTATTGCTCCGGTATGATCACTGGTAATTTCTAACTGATCGTTGATCAATTTATCATCTTTCCAGGTTTTTGTCACCTCAAAATCTTTATCAAACTGAACAATAAAATAGTTTTTAAAGTTCTCATATTTCCCTGTCGAATATCTCGTTGTATACCCCAGAATTTTTCTTTCTTTAGGCAAAATTTTGATATACGATCCTTTATTCAAAGCATCGATTACGACATAAGCGCTATCCGTTTTTGGGAAATCAAATTTGAAAAAAGAAGCTCTTTCTGTAGGCGTAAATTCAGTAGTTACATTGATATCTGCCAGATAAACGCTATAGAAATAAGGTGTTGTAACCTCAGCTTTATGACTGAACCAGCTTGCCCTGTCATCTTCTTTAAATTTTAGCTTCCCTACTCCCGGCATAATGGAAAATGCGCCATAATCATTCATCCATGGAGAAGGCTGGTGGGTTTGCTTGAATCCTTTTATTTTGTCTGCATCGTAAGTATATGCCCATCCGTCACCCATCTTTCCGGTTTGTGCTGTCCAAAGATTCATTCCCCATGGAAGTCCGACCGCCGGATATGTGTTCCCGTTGGATAATGAAGGTTTAGACTGGGTTCCCATCAATGGATTTACATAATCTACGGGAGATGTATTCTGCCCAAAGACCAGAGCCTGTAATAAAAGAAAGCAAGTAGAAAAAATAGACTTCATTGTATCGTTTCGTTTGTTAATTTATATAAGCTTTTTTAATGCATAACTGGCTGCTCCCAGAATGGCAGCATCTTCAAAGATGGCAGAAATTTTGACCTGCAAGTTAATATTATTCTCTGTTACATTTTGAATAAATCTTTGCTCAAAATAAGGATAAGCTTTTGCTATATTGCCTCCTAAAACTAAAACTTCCGGTTTATAATGATCTACATATTTTACTATAAACCCAGAGAAAGAGTCTGCATATTCATCAAATATCTGCTGCTGTATTTCTAAAGGTTTATCCAGAAGATCTTTGGTTCCAGAGATTTGCTCGCCTGTTAATTCTTCATAGCGTTTCACAAACCATCGTGTTGCCAGATAATCTTCGCAGATCGAATCTTTAAAAGGGGAATCCCATAAGTCTTCATCGGTAGCAAAATCTCCATTATAAACGTAGTTCCTAATCCAGTCCCAAGTGTTACTCCAAAAATTCTTTTATACCCTTGAACACAGCCGCCAAATACTTCACCTTCCATAAAGGCTGCGGCATCATTTACAAAATGAATTTGTTTTGGAGAAATGGATAATCTTGCAGCCAACTCATCTTTTATATTGATTTGGTATATATCGATGAATTTTCCTTGCTGCATCAGAGAAATTCCTTGCTCATAATCAAAAGGTCCCGGCATTGCAACTCCTATTAAAAGATCTGCTTTTATAAGATCGTGAGTCGCTTTCTCAATAGCTGAAGCCCACGCAGAGAAAATAATTTCTTTATCATCAAAGGAATTAACATGCTCTCTTACATAGGTTGAAGTAATAATCTCACGTTTTTCAGGGTCTACCTGAGCCAGCGTAATATGTGACCCTCCAATATCGATTCCTATTATATTCTGCATTATTATTTTTATTTTAAATTCTAACAATTCTACTCTTAAAAAACAGGCAAACAAGAGCTAATTCTGCTTGCCCGTTTTATGATTGGTCTTTTATCTTATTTCAGATAAACATTTCTATAACTGATTGTTATTTCACGATAATCTTACCTGATGATACTTCTTTATTTTTTGAGGATGCAATTTTGTAAATATAAGTACCCGTGGCTAAATCCTGCGTATTCACCGTATTATTATTTTGAGTAACATGCTGTTTTTTTAATAATTTTCCTGAAACATCATAGAACGAAACTTCACTAGAGTTATCAGTAATGGTAAAGTGAATATCACTTCCTCTTTTAACAGGATTTGGATACACAGCATTGCTCTCTTTTACAGTCTCAACATCTCTTACAGATAAAGATCCATTACAAGGAACTTCTGTTTTCCAGTTGGTATCATTCATATTCACCAATGTTGCAAAATGCGTATTCGGAGTGGTATCCAGAGCGCCTATTCCACTTCCTTCATCCATTTTCCAATTGGCTTCCAGCCCTTGTGAGTTTGCCGTCACATTACATCTGTTATCCATAATTTCCTGAGCCGTTAATGCTCTTTTCCAGACTCTGAATTCATCCAAAGAACCATTCAGAGCACGGGAATTGTCATAATTTCTGGCTAAATAAAGAATACCATTTGCTGTAAAGTTCCCTGTAACCGGAGTACTTGCATCAAGATTACCATTCACATATAATTTCATGGCGGTTCCATCATACGTTGCGGCTATATGATACCATGTATTAGTATTAAATGCAGTATTGGTATTCATTTTCACCTGAGAAGAACCGAAACTTAGGATAAACTGAAGTTTATTATTGGCCAGACCACCATCCCCGAACCTCAACATCGCAGAGTTGTTATCTCCTACTTCAATACCAAGAACTGATGAAATATTAGGGAAAGCAGATTTGAATGCATTTACTTTTACCCAGCCTTCAATGGTTACAGCATTTCCACTCAAATTAAATTGTCCCGCATTCAGATAATTTGTACTTCCGTTAAAGGAAAGTGATCTTGGCCCAGGGCTTGATACGGGTGCAAAACCACTATTGAACGCTCCTTCTCCTGAATAACTGCTTGTAGTTCCTCCATTACATGTTGCTTGTACTTTCCATACATAGTTTGTATTAGGGGTAAGATTCTGTAAAGAATAGCTATTGACATTAATATTTTGAATTTCATTCCATGCAGTAGCTGCAGTTGTTTGTATTGCAATGTATACGAAGAAGCTGTTCCGGTATCCCATGACAACTGAGTTGAATTTCCAAGATAGCTTCCGGATGTTAATCCTGAAGGCGTTGCACATCCGTTCCCAGAATTGAATCTAGGAGCAAAAAGGTAAGTACTTGTCAATGTCGGAGAGCAGTTAGATTGTATTCTCCAGTCATAATCCGTATTTAAAGTTAAATTACTGATGACCAAATTATTTCCTGAGTAATTACTGGCTACATTCACCCATGTTGTTGAATTCGCTGGTTTATAGTCGATATTATAGGTTTGAGAAGCATTAGAAGTCCAGTTTAATTTGGCTGAAGTCCCTGTAACATTGCTCACATCAAGTCCCAAAGGCGGATCACAGGTTTGGCCTTGGCTCCATGAATACAACTGGCCGCTTAATTGAGTATTTTCATTATAAAGAATATTGGAACCGGTACTCAGATAATTAGCAACATTAGTTCCTCCCAGGTCATACCACATAAATACACCATATTCGTCATTCTTTGTATTGGTTGCTAAAGTTGCCAATGTGGATGCAGAAGTAGATCCGGAGTTAGAGTTTTGTATCCATGTTGCGGCAGGAGAAAGCTTTGTTTTATCAAGAGGTGGAACATTGGGTATTATATAGTTTCCATATATGGCATTCCAGCTGTAATTGATATAATTTCCTGCTAAATCCCCATTATACGTTTGTCTGGAAGTTGCAGGCCCATAATAATAGAAAGTAATCAGTTTATCAGGCATCGCGGCTCTAAGTTCTTGCAACAACATGACAAAAGAGCTATTATTGGGTTGTCCTGTACCGTTATTTCCATATCCAGCATATTCATCATCAAGATCCACTCCATCCAAACCATAGGTGTTTACTGTATGAGCTACCTGTAAAGCAAAATCTCTTGCTGCTTCACGATTCGGAAAATTGGAGATCCCTGCTCCCTGGTGATTTCCCAGAATATCCAGTAATACCTTAATTCCTTTTTGCTGTAAAGGTTTTACATAAGTATTTACATCATTCAGAACCTTGGTCACATTATTATTATTGGAAATATAGGCTCTGCTTTTAGATACATCATAATTGATGTTGGCAGCGAAGATAATAGCCACATCAAAAAGCTGTCTGTTCGTATTCTGTAAAGTATAAGAACCTGCATTCAGCATATTGTTGTTATTTACTTCCACATAACAGACTCCCAAAGGGTTAAGCTGCTGGGCTTTAAGTTGAGAACCAGCCTGTAGCATTAAGGCCATCAGGGGAATAAGAAAGGATTTTTTTTTCATTGTATATTAATTTTATTAGAATAGGAAAAGCCATTGAGCCTGAGCCCAATGACTGTTTTATTATTTTATCATTAATTTCTCTGTTTGTTTTATGCTTCCATTTTGAGATTCGAACTGAAGGATATAATTTCCTGATTGCATTCCGGAGGAATCAAACTGATTATTTCCTGTATTCAATGATTTTGTTCCCATAATTCTTCCATAAAAATCAAAGATTGTCAATTTTCCTTTGTTATATTCATCGGGAACAGAAACCGTAAACGATGAAGATTTATTGATTGGATTCGGGAAAATTTTGATTAAATCTTTAGTATTTATTTCTCCAGTACTTATACTTCTTTGAGTGGATGTTGTCTTTGAAGTTCCTGCAGGACATGGAAGATCTGTCACCCAGTTTGAAGCATCTACTCCTGTTAAGGTTAAAGTTGCTCCATTTCCTGAACTATCCTGAACGGTAGAACCACTTCCTTCGTTAAATTTCCAATAAGCAGCCAACGAAGAAGCAGGAAGTGAAATAGCACACATATTCTGACTGATCTCCGTCTGACTTAATGCTCGCTTCCAAACTCTAACCTCATCTATTTTACCGTTAAAATTTCTAGATGTATTATAGGAATAACCAACATTAAAAGCTCCGTTTGAACTAAGACTTCCTGTTTGAGCTCTGCTTGCATCTAGAGTACCATTGATATAAAGTTTCATTGAAGCTCCATCGTAAGTTGCTGCTACATGATACCAGGTATTAGCATTCAAGGCTGTAGTGGAAGCCAGTTTTTGTTGCACATTATTGATGCTCAATACAAACTGAAGTTTATTATTGACAAGACCGGCATCCCCTAATCTTAATAACGCTGAATTAGTATCACCAATTTCTGTTCCCATAATAGATGAGATAAACGGAGATGCTGATTTGAAAGAGGAAGGTTTGATCCATCCCTCAAAGACAATGCTGAACCTGTCAGATTAAGATTTCCTGCAGCTCCCGATTCACTTGTTCCATCCAAAGAAAGAGCATAAGAACCGGACGGTGTTGTTCCCCCTGATCCACTGTTGAATCTTGGGGCGAACATATAAGCACTTTTTACACTGCAGTTTGTTCTGATTCTCCAGTCATACTCGGTATTAGCAGCTAATCCGGAAACCGTTACAGACGTTGAATTTGTTGCAGATACCGCATTAGTCCATGTTGTTGAAGAAGCTGGTTTATAATCAATATCATAAGTACTGGTTCCTACTGCTGACCAGTTTAGTTTTGCGCTGGTTCCGGTAATATTGCTTGTATACAATCCGATAGGAGCATCACAATTGGTTCCTTGTGTCCAAGATTGTAAAGTACCGCTTAAAACGGTTGGCTGTCCATATAATGTTTGGGTTCCTGCGGAGAGTTGTGCAGTTTCATTGGTTCCATGAAGATCATACCACATAAATACTCCATATCCGCCATTCTTTGTCTGAGTGGCCAGACTGGTTGTTGTAGAATTGGAAGTATTTCCCATCCATACGGCTGCAGGAGAGATCTGGGCTTTGGTAAGCGGAGGGACATTTGGAGCAGAGAATGTTCCGTACATGGCATTCCAGCTGTAATTCACGTTATCTCCTACTCTGGCTCCATTCCATGAAAGCCTTGAAGCGGCATCTCCATAATAATAGAATGAAATGATTTTATCCGGAAGAAGTGCTCTTAATTCCTGAACAAGCATTACAAAAGAGCTGTCATTAGGCTGCCCTGTTCCATTTTTTCCATATTCTGAATATTCATCATCAAAATCAATCCCATCCAGACCATAAGTATTTACTGTATTGGCTAATTGTAATGCAAAGTCTTTTGCTGCCTCACGGGTTGGGAAATTACATATTCCTGCTCCCTGGTGATTTCCCAGAATGGTAAGAACTACTTTCATTCCTTTCTGCTGAAGTGGTTTTATATAGGTATCCGCATTGGTAAGAACTTTGGTCACATTATTATTAGAATACAAGTAGGCTCTTCCACGGCTGGTATCATAATTAATATTAGCCGCAAAAATATTCACCACATTGAACAGATAACTACCCGATGTTTGCAGTTTGTACGATCCTGCATTCAGGATGTTATTATTGTTCACTTCTACATAGCATATCCCTGTAGGATTAAGCTGTTGTGCATTAAGCAGAGAACCTGAATGAAGCGCAATGGCCATCAGTGCTGTGGTAAGGATTGATTTTTTTTTCATTGTATAATTTTTAGGGTGTTTTGGTGTCTGATTTTTATATAGCGATCCCTTGATCCCCTCTTTTCAAGGAAGGTATCTTAAGATGAATAAGCCATATAGGATGGAGGGTTATTTCAGTAATTCAGGGTTTTCGTTAAAGGTTTTCCACAACAATTCGCCAAATAATGTATTTGCCCATGCAAACCATTCTCTGGTAAATTTTTTGTCGTTGTCTTTATGGAAGGATTCATGCATAAAGCCTGTCCCACCGTGCGTTTTCTGTAAGGTATCTATACACCATTTGATCTCACTTTTATCTTTTGAAGTGAGCGCTTTCATAATGATACTCATTGGCCAGATCATATCCAGTCCAATATGTGGACCTCCTATCCCTTCTGCCAGTTTACCTTTAAAGAAGAATGGGTTATTTTCCGACCAAACAAATTTTCTCGTGTTCTGATACACAGGGTCGTCTGCTTTCACCGCATCCAGATAAGGCAATCCTAACAAACTTGGGCAGTTCGCATCATCCATCAGGTTATAACTTCCAAAGCCATTCACTTCAAAAGCATATATTTTTCCAAATTGAGGATGATTGTAAATTCCGTATTTTTTAATGGCTGCATCTACCTCATCAGCAAGGCTGTTTAATTGCTGAGCCAATGTTTTTTCGTTTTTTATCTGAGCAACCATTTCTGCTGCCTGACGTAAACTTACCACAGCAAATAAGTTCGAAGGAATCAAAAATCCATAGATTGTAGCATCATCACTTGGACGGAACATGGAGCTGATAAGGCCTACAGGTTTTGTTGGATACCCATATCCACCCATAGGAACACCATCGGTAGCCCAGGCTGTTGTACGTTCAAATTTATAAGATCCTAAATCTTTTTTCCTCTGCTGTTCGGTAAAAGTCTGTAAAGTAAGTTTTATTCCTTGTAGCCAATTGTTATCAAATGGTTTTGTATCTCCGGTTGTTTTCCAGAAATGATAGGCCAGACGGATAGGGTAACACAGAGAATCGATTTCCCATTTTCTTTCATGGGTTCCCGGTTTCATATCGGTATGGTCATATTCCTCCCATTTGCTTATTTTCTTGTCATCATTGTAGAATGCGTTGGCATAAGGATCTTTCAGGATGAAAGTGGTCTGTTTGTGGATAACTCCGGAAATCAGTTTATGAAGTTTCTCATCTTTCTTTGAGAACTGCAGATAAGGAAATACCTGTGCAGAACTGTCACGAAGCCACATCGCGTCAATATCTCCTGTAATCACATAAGTATCCGGTATTCCGTTGGTTTCACTATAGAAGACAGTAGTATCTAATGTATTAGGGAAACAGTTTTCAAAAAGCCAGCTCAATTCTTTATTGTTTACTTTCTTTTTAAAAGCTGCAATAGCACTTTCTACAGATTCACTAGTAAAATGTCTTTTATCTTTAGGAACACGGACAATAGGAAAATCCTCCGTCACCAGGTTTTTGGCAAAAACATTCTGAGTAAATAGCAATCCAGCTCCTGCCAGTGCACTTGTTTTAATAAAATCTCTCCTTTCCATTGATACGTTTATTTCGTTTAATTTTTATTAGTCTTTATTTTACAGGCTTACTTCCCATTACAAATCTCAGCTCGCCGCCATTCATAATATCACTGTGATTCAGTTCCCAGCTTTTATACTCTTTTCCGTTCAGGAACATTTTCTGTACATAGATATTTTTATCTGAAATTTTATCAGCAATCACCGTGAAAGTTTTTCCGTTTTCAAGTTGTAATGAAGCTTTCGGGAACTGTGGTGCTCCAATAGCATATACAGGTTTTCCTGGTGTTACAGGATAGAATCCTAATGATGAGAAAATATACCATGCTGACATTTGTCCGCAGTCTTCGTTATTCACAATTCCATCTGGTTTGGCAGCATACATATTATCACGGATGTATTTACCATTTTCTGTGTTTTATAAGGACTTCCTGCATAGTTGTACAAATAAGGAACATGATGCCCAGGTTCATCTCCAAATCCTAAAGACCCAATGAATCCTGAAATATCAACATGCTGCTCTCCTTCCATCTTAAGGTTTTCAGTAAATGTCTTATCCAGTTTTTCTTCAAAAGCTTTCTTCCCACCATACAAATTCATCATTTCATCTATCTGATGGGGAACAAAGAAATCATAAGCCCAAATATTTCCGGAAACCCAATGGGGCTGAAGCTTTTTCCAATCGTTAAGCGGAAAATCTGCTAAGAATTTACCATCTTTCTGTCTTGGCCAAAAATGGTTATTTTCTTTATTGAAAGTATTCAGGAAGTTCATAGATCTTTTTCTGTATACTTCTGCTTCCTCTTTCTTTCCTAATTTTTCAGCCAGCTGCTGAATACACCAGTCATCATATGAATATTCTAATGTAGCAGAAACAGAAGCTCCATTTTCTGAAGGAGAGTAACCTAATTTAATATAATCATTAAGACCGCCGCCACCATCGCTACTGCTCATTTTATCTGTCAGAGAAGCATCTTTCATTGCGGCAAATGCTTTTTCACCATCAATACCCGGCACTCCTTTTGAAATTGCATCCCAGATTACTGATGCACTGTGATAGCCCAACATACAGAAATTATCATATCCGCAAAGTTCCCAGATCGGCATATGATCTTTACGATCGGTATATCTACTGATTAAGGAATTTGCAAATTCTTTAGTATGTTTCTGATCCATAATGGTCAATAACGGGTGCGTTGCTCTGAATCCGTCCCAATAAGAATAAGTACTGTAATTGGTAAACCATTTGGTATTCATATTTTCTTCAGCCGCTACATAATCTCCGTTAGCATCCATATAAAGATTGGGAGCGATAAAGGTGTGGTAAACTCCTGTATAGAAAATTTTTCTCTGATTATCGGTTCCTCCGGTTACCTGGAATCTGCCAATAAGATCGCGCCATGTTTTTTGTGCTGTTTCTTTAGCTGTTGCAAAATCCACATTTTTTGCTTCCGTATCAAAGTTTTCCTGAGCATTTTCTGTACTTACAGGCGATAAGGAAACTTTTACTTCAATGCTTTCATTGGCTTCTGTCGCAAATCTTACAAATGCTTTTGCATCTTTTGCCAAAGCAATTTTCTCGTTGTTTTTTATTTTCCCTTCAGCATATACTCCATAGGATTTAAACGGCTTGGAAAATTCCATGACGAAATAAGCAAATCTCTTTCCGCCCCAGCCATTGCTGTAGCAATACCCTTTTATTTTGTTATTCCCTTCTACACTTACCAATGTATGATAAATATTTCCGAAGATCTTATTGGTAGGATCAATAATAATATTGGCCTCATCACTCTTCGGAAATGTGTATTTATGGAATCCTACTCTTGGTGAAGCGGTAAGTTCTGCTTTAATCCCATAACTATCCAGCATTACTGAATAATATCCTGGCGCAGCTGTTTCTTTATCATGACTGAATGTTGATCGGTATCCAGTTTCAGGCTTGTCTTCCGATCCAGGTACCATTTTCACCTGTCCTACTGTTGGCATTACCAGAATATCTCCAAGATCAGCCCAACCTGTTCCACTAAGGTGATTATGACTGAATCCCATAATCGTTTTACTGCTGTAATGGTATCCGGAACACCAGTCCCAATCGCCACTCTTTGTATTTTGATCCGGACTCAGCTGAATCATTCCAAATGGTGTAGTTGCTCCTGGAAAAGTGTGCCCATGTCCTCCTGTTCCTATAAACGGATCTACCCAGGATAAAATGTCATTTTTATTTTGTTGAGCATTCGTTATAGAAATCAGAGTGGTAAAAAAACAGATCAGCAATTCTTTTTTCATGATAAGAGAGTATCAGGGATTGTTTAATTTAAAAGTTTGTTTAAAAATATGAAAACCATTACAAAAATCCCAAAAAGGAGAGAAATTAAGCTGTTTAGCATATTTTTTTAATCTTAGAATATTTAGATTGAATTCTTTTTCATAAAATCAATAATTTCTGAAATATATCCAAAGGCTATCGCCACTACAGTATCGGCTGCACCATAATATACGGTTACTTTGTCTCCTTCCGTTAAGGCTGCACAAGGAAAAACCACATTTGGTACATCTCCTGCCAACTCATACAACTCTGCGGGAGCCAGTAAATAAGGTTTTGTTCTATACAATACTTTCGAAGGATCTTCAAGGTCAAGTAAAGCCGCTCCCATTGAATATCTAAACCCATTACAGGTATTGATAACTCCATGATAGAACAACAGCCATCCTTCTTCTGTTTTGATGGGCACCGGCCCACCGCCAATTTTAGTACACTGCCATGCACTGTCTTCAAAAGGAGTTACTTTCATTATACAACGGTGCTCACCCCAATACTTCATATCAGGACTATAACTGATATAAATATCTCCAAAAGGAGTATGTCCGTTATCACTAGGGCGGCTCAACATTGCATATTTGCCATTGATTTTCTCAGGAAAAAGAACTCCATTTCTGTTGAAGGGAAGGAATGCATTTTCACATTGAAAAAATTCTTTAAAATCAAAAGTATATCCAATTCCAATGGTAGGTCCATTATATCCATTACACCATGTGATCCAATAACGGTCTTCTATAAAGGTAACCCGGGGATCATATTTGTAATCGGATTCAATCATATCGGTATTTCCTGCCTGCATTTTAATCGGATCATGATTGATATTCCAATTGATCCCGTCTTTACTAAACCCTGCAAAAATATTCATTTGTACGGCTTTATTATCACAACGGAACACTCCTGCAAAACCATCTTCGAAAGGAATTACAGCACTATTGAATACACTATTGGATGTTGGTATGGCATATCTATCAATGATCGGGTTTTCGGAAAACCTCCACATCGTATCATTACAACCTTCCGGGCGATCCTGCCAAGGGATCATTACTGATTGAGCTGTCATAAAGTATTTTTTACTTTTTATTTAAAATTTGTTTAATAATTGAATTATTCTTCTTTCTGATTTTCTGAATAAGGGAAAGGAACAAATAAGGTCACAAGAAATGCAGGAATTGTAGCAACCAACACCCAGATAAAGAACATCTTATATCCTATCCAGTCACTAATCATTCCACTGAACATTCCGGGAATCATTACTCCGAGGTTCATAATCCCTGTGGCAAAAGCATAATGGGCTGTTTTATGTTTTCCGGGAGCAATCTGCTGCATCATGTAAAGCATTAATCCCACAAAGCCAAAACCATAGCCAAAATATTCTACGACAACAGCTATTCCTACAGGCAAAAGATCAACCGGCTGATAATAAGCCAATAATGCATATACTACAAACGGGATATTGAATGCGCAGCACAACCATATCAAAGATCTTTTCAATCCGCGAGCTGAAATAAAATATCCCGCCAAAACAGATCCCAAAATAAATGCTGCAGAACCGTATGTCCCATAGATAAGACCGATATCTGAAGTTGACAACCCTAGTCCGCCTGAAGTTCTTGGTGCTTTAAAAAACAAAGGGGCAATTTTGATTGCAAAACCTTCTGCAAAACGGTACAAGATGATGAACAGGATACACCACAGAATTTTCTTTTTGGTAAAGAAAGAAGTAATTACTTCCCATAATTCTTGGCGAACATTTCCTGCTGTCTTTTCTTCTTTCTGATTTTTCTCTTCTTTAGGTAAAATCAAATAATGATAAACAGCCAATGCAAAGAATAATAAGGCATAGATCACCATAATGATCATCCAGGCATTGGTAACTCCTTTTGTTTTCTCTAAAACTCCGGCAACATATACTAAAGCTCCACTGCTGATAATTTTAGCAAGATTGTAAAACGCTCCCTGCCAACCGATATATCTGGCCTGTTCTTTATTACTCAGAAAACCAATATAGGTTCCGTCTGCAACGACATCATGAGTTGCTCCACAAAATGCAACGACTGCAAAAAGTGCAATACTGTATTTGAAAAAATCATGTAACGGCAGACTTAATGCGATCAGAGCAAACAGAATCCCTATGGCAAACTGGGTAACAACAACGAAGAATTTTTTGGTTTTATAGATCTCCAGAAACGGGCTCCAAAGCGGTTTTAGCGTCCATGAAAACATAATAAATGCCGTCCAGAATGTGATCTGTGAATCCGAAACGCCCATGTCTTTATACATAATTCCTGAAACCGCATTAATGGTCACAAAAGGTACACCCATTGCAAAATATAATGTGGATATCCAAAGAATCGGCTGAATCCGACGGGTTTCGGAGTTGTTTTTTCCCATATTTAAAAATAAGATTCTAGAAAAAAGAGAACACCTCAAGACTCATTCCGGCTAAAAAACGAAACTATAAATTTTTTGGAGAGCCTACGTACCTCTCCTGCCTGAATGAATCAGATAAATCTGACCTGAGATGCCTCTGTATTATTGAAGTGATTTGATTATTTTTTATCCCACCATAGCTTGGTTCCTCCAGTATCCGCCCCATTAAGCATTTGTGCGGCTTGCTGATAATTATACAATGACGTTTGGTACTGATGGTATAAGGAATTCTTCTGATCATTTCTTCAGTACTAATAGTTCCGCCGCTATTATTTTCTCTTACTTTAAAGAGAATTGGATATCCTGTTCTTCTTTGTTCAGCCCAAGCTTCAGGGCCATTTGGATAAAGAGAAAGCCATTTTTGAGTAATAATTCTTTCCAGCTTTCTTTCGTTAGAATCACTATTATTCCATGCAATAGTAATTGTACTTAGCTGAGAATCTCCTGCATTTACATTATTGGAAGCATTTTTAGGATCCACATAAGGCATTTCTGTGTCTGTAGAATTAGCAAGATAAGTATTTACATCCGCTGCCTTTCCCCATTCTCCGAAAGATTGTTGTACGCCGGTTTGATAATTGGTTTGTATATCTCCTGCTCCTGCATATCCTCTCAACGCCGCTTCAGCTTTCAAAAACCAGGTTTCCGCAGCAGTAAATATCTTAAGCTTACCATCTGTTGCTGAAAAGTAATCTCCTGATGCCGCTTTTGCTTGTGGTTTAGAAAATTCGCCATAGGTTGATTTACCATTTAATAAATTAATTCCCTGACGTATTCCTAAATATTTAAATTGAGCAATATCTTTAATCTGAACATCTGTTGTAGGAAGAGCATAAGCGGAAAGTCTCGGATCTTTATAGCCATTCATATAAGCCATTAAAGGAGCTCCTATCATACAATCTCCCCAAGAATAGATAATAAAACTCAACTCAGATTGCCCTACACTAATTAAAGCATTATCGGTATTTTCTGTAATAAGTCCTGCGGATGAAGATAAGGCTTCCTCTGCGTATTGTCTTGATTTTACCGGATCTGCATAACTCATTCTCATGGCCAACCTCAACTTCAGAGAGTTGGCTAATTTTGCCCATTGAGCCATACTTCCACCATACACTAAATCGGCTTTCTTCAAAGCAGATTTATCTTCTACTCTTTCTTTAGCAGAACTTGCAATTACTTTTTGTAGATCATTGATTGCGGAAGTAAGATCTGCTATGAAATAATTATAAGCTGCTTCCTGAGAATCGAAATCGGTTACTCCATTAGGATTAGGTGTTGAATATTTACTATAAACTACAGGGCCATGATTATCAGACACTCTTGCTGCAGTAATTACTTTAAGCACTTTTTTTACCGCAAAAAATCCTGTGAAATCTATTCCTGAATATACTTTATTTGCAGCATCATCAATAATAAGAGAAAAATTGAAAATATCCTTTTGTTTATTGATAATTTTATTATTCCAATCCTCCACCATGGAGTATGTAAGGTTATTCACTCCCCCATTGAATGGAGTCGCTGTACTGAACATTCCACTATACATATCTGCACTAAGGTTAGGATATCTCTGATAGTCTGCCTGCAACTCTCTCTGCATAGATTTCATAGGATCAACGATCGCAATAAAATCTGCATAAAAGTTTTCAGGCCCGCCTAATTTTTCTTGATTATACTGTTCAAAATCATTGGTACATCCCGTAGCAGAAAATAGTATTAATGCTCCAATTGCTAATATTTTAATATGATTGAATTTCATTTTTGTAATTGTAAAGGTTAGAAATTAGCTTTTAATGATAATCCGATAGATCTGGTAACTGGTAATCCGAATGAGTCTACTCCTACTCCTCCTGGTGTATTTCCAGATACTTGTTCAGGATCAAACGGTGCTTTTTTATAGAAGAAAAAGAGATTGGATCCTACTAAACTTACGGTAGCATTTCGCATGTATTTTGAATTAAGATCAAATGTATATGAAATGGTAGCTTGGCGTAAACGTACTGTTGTAGCACTGTATATATAAGCTTCATCAATTCCTTTTGCATACCCTTCTGTAGTTCCTACTGCTTTATAATATTCTCTTGGATCCGTCAAACCTGTATAAGCTTGTCCAGCGTTAGGAGTTCCTGGTGCATATACCGCATTAGGAATAGATACACCCCCTGCATTTCTTACATCAGCAGAAGCCTGGCTTACTCCATAGAAATCATTTGCTTTCTCAGTAAGAGAAAGAACCTGACCACCAAACTTACCATCAATAAGGAAAGAAATTCCAAGTTTCCCAATATTAAAGCTATTATTGAATCCCATAATAAACTTAGGGTTTGGATTTCCTAAGTAAGATGGATTACTTTCCGCAAGAGGAACACCTTTCTCATTAACCAAAATATGTCCCGCACCATCTCTTTTGAATTTGATTCCATAAAGATCACCAAAAGATCCGCCTAACTTAAGTTGTGTATATTGCCCACCACCGGTAAGAGTGAAAAGCTGATCCTGTGGAATACTTAAACTAGAGGGAAACAACTCAACAATTGTATTTTTATTGGCTGAACCATTCACCATAGTTGTCCAACCTAATTTTTCTGAATTCAATACTTTATAAGATAATGAAGCTTCAAAACCGGTATTTTTGATTTTACCTGCATTGATATAGTATGAACCTGTAGGAATTCCTCCTAGGTTGGAAGAAATTGTTGTTTCCAACAACTGGTTCGTTGCATTTGAATTATAGTAAGTAATATCAAAACTTAATCTATTATTCAATAATCTGAACTCTGTTCCTGCTTCAAAAGTTTTGTTTAATTCCGGCCTAGGGAAAAGTTCTTTATATCTAGGATCCGTAACAAATGAACTCTTAGGATATACAATATTTCCTGCATCTACTCCGTAAGAATATCCTTTACTATACTCAACCATTGCATTAGAAATATTAGCAGGTAAACCTAAACCAACAGTGGCATAAGATCCTCTGATTTTCCAAAAATTAATCACTTCCGGAAGCTTAAAAATAGAAGATAAGATAGCATTTGCTCCTACAGATTCGTAATCAAATCCGGTTCTTCCAGTAAGAGATAATGTAGAGTCCCAGTCATTTCTAAAGGTCATATCTACATAAAACATATTTTTATACCCTAATGAAGCACTTGCAAATACAGACTGTACCTGCTTTTTCATATTTGTATAGATATTGTGATATCCGTCTCCAGGTTTTCTATCTACATTCCATTTTAAATTATTTAATGTAAACAGGTTAGGAGCTGCCAGATAAGCGTTATCTATTTCTGTAATTTTGTTTCTTGTCGTATTGATACTTCCTCCTACTGTAAAGTCTAATGAAATAGACTCACTTATTTTAGGGTTACCAATTAATAAAACATCTCCATAGGTAGAGGAATTTTCATAGACATTCTTTAAAATTCTTCCATTTTCACCTCCTGCTACAAGACTAGGCGCTGAATAAGCAGCAATATCACGTTGGCTATCGGAAATATTCCAACTGTAGTTTCCTCTTACTCTTGTTGATAACCAAGGATTAATTTGATAGGACAATGATACGGCACCATATGCATTTTTATTGCTCACTGTAACCGGATTTCTGTTTAAAATCCAATAAGGGTTCTGAGTTTCCGGATTTCTTTTGAAAGTTCCATCAGGCTTTATCTCCCACCAATTTTGTGCAGGCAGTAATCTTTCTTTATTGAGATAGGAATAATTATTCGGGCCGTATTGATCAAAATCTACTCCTCTCGGTAACCAGTATAAAGAAGTCAAAGGTGAGAAGGAAGCTCCCGGTGTTTGCCTGTTTTTACTTTCCTGCATTGAACCGATAAAATTGGCATCCAATGTCAATTTATCATCCAAGAACTTACTGGAGTTTCTGAAAGAAATATTGTACTGATCAAAATAAGACATTGGAACGACCCCTTTATTCGTTGTATTTCCAATGGAAAAATAGTTTGTTGATTTCTCATTTCCAGACTGGAAAGAAAGGCTATTCACCCAAGTGGTACCCGTTTTCAGAAAATCTTTAAGATAATTCTTAGAAGCACCTCTTGCTCCCCAACTAAATTCATTATCCCCCGGAGCCTGACCGGATATTGCCGGATCATAAGATAAATAACTATTTTGTAGTTTTGGCAGACTATATGCATTTTCTACTGTGAGACTGCTGCTATAAGAGATTGAACTTTTACCGATACGTCCTTTTTTAGTGGTAATCAAAATCGCCCCGTTTCCTCCGGCAGAACCATATAATGCAGAAGCAGAAGCCCCCTTCAGGAAGTTCATACTTTCAATATCATCTGGATTAATGGAGCTCAGTACATCCCCTGGATCCGGCATATTTGAATACTGTCCTATCTCTGCTGATTTCCCAGTCCCGTTGATAATAGGAATTCCATCAATTACATACAAAGGCTGGCTATTGGATACCGATTTATTACCTCTCATAATCACCCTTACCGAGCTACCTACACCATTGGTTCTGTTGATCTGTACATTGGAAACTTTTCCATTGACGGCGTTTAAAAGGTTGGGCGTTTTCACTTCTGTCAGCTCATCCCCTCCAATCTGCTGACTGGAATAGGTAAGAGAGCGAGCCTGTCTTTTAACCCCCAAAGAGGTGACTATGACCTCCTGAATATCGGTTGCCTTCGTAGTGTCGGCCGCTTTTTTTTCCTGTGCAACTGCAGAAAGGGAAAAAACAAATAGAACCGGTATAACTGCTTTTCTCATAAGGTTTAGATTAGTTAGATTTAATTGAGAATCAATCACATTGCTTTATATTTCAATACCAAAAAGTTTATTGTTTTTTTAGCAATATTTTGGCATTTATGCATTAGATTATTTAAAGTTTCGTTAAGATTTAATTCACATTAACAAATCTAAATTTTGTTAACAGTCAGATATAATACTATTTTATCATAAAACGATATTATTTTTTCAGTACATTAATTTAAAAACACATAAATAACTACATCCCAGTTAATTAAACAACAATTAACTCTATCAAAAAAAGGGGAATTATCTTAGAATTTATCAAATGGAAAAAGAAAGATTTGTAAAAAATCAAGGAAACTATAGAATAAAAATAATATTATTCAATTTTTTTAACTCCTTTAAACTGTTCCCTGAACTCGGTAGGAGTAGTCTTTTTAATGGACTTAAAGACTTTATTAAAGTTGGCAATATTATTGAAACCAGCTTCAAAAGCAATTTCAAAAACAGTAAGATTTTTTTCCATCAACCATCTGGCAGCATAACTTATTCTAATCTCATTAAGGTAGTTGATAAATGTCTTTCCTGTTCTCTTTTTAATAAATCTATTGAATGTTACATTACTCATGTTGACCAATGAGGCCACATTATCCAAGGTTATTTTGATTTCAAAATTCTTATGAACAAAATCATGAATAACCTTCATTTTATCATTATCATCAAATGTTTCCGATTCAATACTATACGAAGACAAAAGTATTTTATCTTCTGCTATCGCCAATTCATTGAGAATTTTCATAATTTCTATAAAGGACTCAAAGCTGTTCATCTTGGACAGATTGAGAAACGAATCTTTTAGTTTTTCAGCTGTTTCTGTTGAAAACAAAATCCCTCTGATTGAATCTTTCATTAGATTATTAATCGGTTTCAGGACATTTTTCTGCATCATCGACTGATTAAAGAAGTCTTGATTAAACTGTATCGTAATTTCGTGAGTCTTCCTGTTCTTGCATCTATAATTTGCCCAGCAATGTGGTAAATTAGGGCCTACCAATACCAATTCTATATCACCTATTTCTCCAGTATGATCCCCAATCATCCTGCGGTACCCCTTTCCTTTGTACACAAATTAATTTCAATCTCCGGGTGATAATGGTAAGGAAAATCAAACGATGCCTTTATTCTGTCAAACACCAGAAAACTGTCTTCAGGAGATAGTGGAGTTATTTCTCTAAGAATATTTTCTAGTCCGTTCATACAGGCAGCTTTGAAAAAAAAATTAATAATAAGGTTTGCATTACAAATATTGGTAAAAATGATAAAATAATATCAATATAACCTCATGTTTTTTATTTTTTCATTGAAAAGTTTCTCTCCATTCACGATTTATAATTTAATATTTACGAATCATGTTTTTTTGTATATTTAATCCGAAATAATACTAAGGCTAAAAAAAACACCCATAAAAAGGTGTATTTTAAACATTAAATCAACCAATATTTAACTAAATAATATGAAACGTAATGCAACAGCCGTTTGGAACGGTACCATTAAAGAAGGTAAAGGACACCTTACCACTCAAAGTACAACTTTGAACCAACCCAGTATTCTTTCAATAGCCGCTTTGCAGATGGAGTGGGCACCAATCCGGAAGAGTTACTCGCAGCAGCACATGCCGGATGTTTCACGATGAAACTAAGTGCAGAACTTTCACAAGCAGGATTCACTCCTGAAGAATTAACTACAACTTCTGTGATAACCCTTGACCCCAACATTGGAAAAATCACAAAATCAGAACTTACCCTAACAGCAAAAGTTCCCGGAATTACAGAAGAAGAATTTCAAAAATATGCCAAAATTGCAGAAGAAGGATGCCCGGTAAGTGCGGCATTCAATTTTGAAATTACACTCAACGCAACATTGGCCTGATATATTTCAATTTCGTTTGTCATTTCATTCATAGCCTGAGTTTTCTTATCAGTGTAGGTAAATTTTATAAATAAAAATATACCGATTGGTATATTTTGTATATTTGCATTGTAAACTTGAATTGAAAATGTCAAAAGCAGAAAAGACCAAACAATTTATTATTGAGAAAACAGCAACTTTGTTCAATACCAAAGGGTATATTTCTACGTCTTTATCAGATATCACTCATGCAACGGGGCTGACTAAAGGAAGTATTTATGGAAACTTTGAGAACAAAGATCATGTTGCTATTGAAGTATATAAATATAATGCAGGGCAATTGGGAAAAATAATGAGCCATTCTTTTAGCTCTCAATACCCAACCTCTGTTGACAAACTTTATGCTTTTGCAGATTTTTACCGAAAAAACTGGCATACTGTGTTTTTAAACGGCGGCTGCCCTCTTATGAATGCAGCAACAGAATCTGATGATGCTTTCCCACTTTTAAAAAATCAGGTAAAAAAGTCTTTTGAAGAATGGGGTAAAAAAATATCAGCGGTAATTCTTGAAGGCCAAAATAAAGAGGAAATCAACAAAGAAGCAGATGCAGAGTATTATGCTTCTATTTTCATCATGCTTATTGAAGGAGGGATCTTACTCTCTAAGACAACAGGTGATGACAAGTTTCTCAATATGGCTTTAGACAAAGTAAACAGCATGATCGGTAAAGAACTTAGCATCAATTCATTATAAAACTCAAGCTATGACAACAAAAAAAGTCGCTGTTGTAGGCTACAACAGAATTCCTTTTGCAAGGATGAACACTGCTTATGCAGAGCAAGGAAATCAGGATCTTTTGCTCGCTGCCCTCGGCGGGTTAATAGATCGCTGTCATCTGGAAGGTAAAATTCTTGGTGAAGTAGCAGGTGGTGCAGTGATTAAACATATTTCGGAAAGTAACCTCATCAGAGAAACTGTGATGAATACTTCCCTTAATCCTGCGACACCTGCATGTGATCTCCAACAAGCGTGTGATACCGGAATTGAAGCAGCCATTTATATTGCTAATAAAATAGCCCTGGGACAGATAGAATGCGGAATTGCATGTGGAGTGGAAGCCATGAGCAATATTCCTTTCGAATCTTCTCCAAGATTAAGAAAAGCATTATTAAAGGCTAATAAGGAAAAATCAGTATTTGGAAAAATAAAACATTTACTTAGTCCTAAATTCAAAGACTGGATGCCTATCCCCTACAAAGGTCAGGAACCCCAAACGGGTTTGGTAATGGGAGAGCATACTGAAATAACGGCACAATATTATAAAATACCCAGACATGAACAGGATGAGCTGGCACTAAAGAGTCATCAAAATATGGCAAAAGCATATGATGAAGGCTTCTTTGATGACATGATTACGCCTGCTTTTGGACTGGATAAAGATAATAATCTCCGCCGCGATACCAGTCTGGAAAAACTATCCCAACTGAAACCGGCCTTTGATAAACAGAACGGAACATTAACTGCCGGAAATTCGACTCCGTTTACAGACGGAGCCTCAGCGGTATTACTGGCAAGTGAAGAATGGGCAAAAAATAATAACCTCCCAATACTCGCTTATATTTCTTTTTCAGAGTTAGCAGGAATAGAATATGTCCAAAACAGACAAAATCTCCTGTTAGCCCCTGTATTTGCCGCAGAAAGAATGTTGAAAAAGGCAAATATGAATCTGGAAGATTTTGACTACTATGAAATCCATGAAGCTTTTGCTGCTCAAGTACTGGCTACTATAAAGATCTGGGAAAATGATGATTTGGCTAAAGAGTTCGGATTGGAAAAAGCATTAGGGAAAATCGATCGAAATAAGCTAAATGTGAAAGGAGGTAGTTTAGCAGCTGCCCATCCCTTTGCGGCAACAGGCGGAAGAATTATTGGAACCTTAGCAAAGCTTCTCGATCAAAAAGGAAGCGGAAAAGGTTTCATTTCTATTTGCGCTGCCCGTGGGCAAGGGGTCACCATGATTTTAGAAAAATAGAACCCTCCTATTTTCTGGTGAAAATTCATTGGCTCGTTATAGAGCAATAAGAACCACAACACAACATGATAAAACACACGAAATGAAACAGATATCAAGCCCTTTATCTTATGGAAATTTAATTTATTTAACCCTCAAATCCTCAATTAATTATGAAAAGAGTTGTCATTACAGGGCTTGGTGCTATCACCCCCCTGGGAAACAATGTCACAGAGCTATGGCAAAATAGTATCAATGGAATCAGCGGATCAAGATTGATCACCCATTTTAATATAGAAAAATCCAAGGTTCACTTTGCCTGTGAAATCAAAAATTTTGATCCTAAAGTATATCTGAATCATAATGAAATTAAAAGAAGTGACTTGTTCTCACAATATGCCATGTATGCTTCCTCAGAAGCCCTTCAGGACTCTGGTCTGGAATTAGAAAAAACAAACCCCTTTGACATTGGGGTTATATGGGGCACAGGACAGGCCGGAATGTGGACTTTTGAAAATGAAGTTATGGAGTTTGCCAATGGAAATGGTACTTCACGTTTCAATCCCTTCTTTGTTCCTAAGTTTATTGCCAGTATGGCGTCAGGTATGATTTCTATGAAATATGGGCTTCAGGGAATCTGCTATTCAACCGTATCCGCATGTGCAACAGGAAATGCAACCCTGATGGATGCCTTCAACTATATCCGGTTTGGTAAAGCAAAAGTAATCGTCAGCGGCAGTTCTGAGGCAGCAATTACTCCTGCATCAGTAGGAGGCTTTTCGGTGATGAAAGCCATGTCTACCAGAAATGATAAAACAGCAAGCCGTCCTTATGATGCAGAAAGAGATGGTTTTGTAATAGGTGAAGGGGCAGGAGCTCTGATATTGGAAGAATATGAACATGCAAAAGCGAGAGGAGCTAAAATCTATGCCGAATTAGCAGGAGCAGCAATGACGGCTGATGCCCATCATATGACCGCACCTCATCCTGATGGAACCGGAGCTATGAAATCAATGGAACTGGCTTTAAAAGAAGCAGGAGCTAATACAGAAGACATCGATTATCTCAATCCACATGCAACATCTACTCCCCTTGGAGATCTTATTGAAATAAAAGCAATCAGTAAATTATTCAAAGGAAGTAAGAATCTGGACATCAGCGCTACAAAATCAATGACAGGACACTTATTGGGTGCTGCCGGAGCTGTGGAAGCGATTCTTTCGATTAAGACCATTGAACATGGAGTAATACCGCCAACAATTAACCTCCACAAAATTGATGAAAACATTCCTAAAGATGTCAACATTGTCTTTGGAGAGGCTAAAGAAAAAGAAGTTAATTTTGCATTGAGTAATGCCTTTGGATTCGGAGGCCACAATGCAAGTGTAGTTTTCAAAAAGTTCAGCTAGTTCTGAAAGAAAGGTAATTAGTAAAATCCCTGCGTGGTTACCATTCAGGGATTTGAAAAACAGGAAATGATGTGAATCAATTTATAGATAGAGCCATTATGGTCTCCTCATATTCTCTCATTGATTTTATTTAATTCATTTTATGATCAATGAAAGACTTCAAATAACTTCGTGAAGACGTTTTATAAAAAAGCATTCAAAAATTTAACAAAATAAGCTGAATGCAAGAGTTAAATCTCAAGATATCGCTCATGAACAAAGGAGCAGAAATAATTTTGAAAAAAATAATATAAATATAAAATAGCTTCAAAAACTAAAATCTTTTATTATGCACTAAATAATATGATTGATTATTCGTCTACAGCGAAAGAAAAATGATAATATTGCAAACGGAAATTCAGATGATAAAAGAAAGAAGCAAAATACATGGATAGACCAGGTTTATCACATGAAAGTCTAATCGATTTAAAATTAGTAACTACAGTATGAAGAGAGTTGTCATTACAGGATTAGGTGCTGTGACACCTTTGGGAAACAATGTTGAAGATTTTTGGCAAAACAGCCTTAAAGGTATCAGCGGTGCAGGATTAATCAAGCAATTCGATACAGAAAAGTTTAAAGTTCATTTTGCTTGTGAGGTAAAAGACTTTGATCCAAAGCTACACCTTACCCACAACGAAATCAAAAGAAGTGACCTTTTTACGCAATATGCCATGTACGCTTCTGCAGAAGCAATACAAGATTCAGGTTTAGATCTTCAAAATATGGATCCTTTCGACTCAGGAGTGATCTGGGGAACAGGGCAAGGTGGAATGTGGACTTTTGAAAAGGAAGTAATGGAGTTTGCACAGGGTGATGGTAACCCTCGTTTTAATCCGTTCTTCGTCCCTAAATTTATCGCCAATATGGCTTCAGGAA
This sequence comes from Chryseobacterium tructae, assembly GCF_030409875.1. Classification (NCBI taxonomy): domain Bacteria; kingdom Pseudomonadati; phylum Bacteroidota; class Flavobacteriia; order Flavobacteriales; family Weeksellaceae; genus Chryseobacterium; species Chryseobacterium tructae. Next base: position 366,121 of record NZ_JAUFQR010000003.1, read on the forward strand.
TGATCTCCATGAAATATGGACTTCAGGGAATCAATTATACAACAGTATCTGCTTGTGCAACCGGAAATACAGCATTGATGGATGCTTTCAACTACATCCGTCTCGGAAAAGCAAAAGTAATCATCAGTGGTGGCTCTGAAGCAGCGATTACTCCGGCTTCCATTGGTGGGTTCTCTATTATGAAAGCAATGTCTACAAGAAATGATGACTTTGCTACAGCCAGTCGTCCTTATGATGCAGAAAGAGATGGTTTTGTAATGGGAGAAGGTGCAGGAGCATTGGTTCTTGAAGAATATGAGCATGCCGTAGCAAGAGGTGCAAAAATCTATGCGGAATTAGCGGGTGCAGCCATGACGGCTGATGCGTACCACATGACTGCTCCTCATCCAGATGGAGTGGGAGCAATTAAAGCTATGCAATTGGCTGTAAAAGAAGCAGGAGCCAATATGGAAGATATTGATTATATTAATCCACACGCTACCTCTACTCCTTTGGGAGACTTGATTGAATTAAAAGCAATTAACAATGCTTTTAAAGGAAATAAAAAACTCGATATCAGTGCAACAAAGTCAATGACCGGGCACTTATTGGGAGCTGCTGGCGCCGTTGAAGCGATTATTTCTATTAAGGCTATTCAGAATGGAATTATTCCGCCAACCATCAATCTTCACCATATTGATGAGAATATTCCGAAAGATATTAATATTGTATTCGGAGAAGCTAAAGAAAAAGAGATCAATTTTGCATTGAGTAATGCCTTTGGTTTTGGAGGGCATAATGCAACTTTAGTATTCAAAAAGTTCAGGTAGTACTGAAATAAAAATAATTAAAAATCCCCCGTTCTTCAATGTACGGGGATTTTTAATTTTAAATAGATAAGCAACCATAAATAGCTTAAGGTACAATAGGGCGCGCAGTGAACCAATCTTCCGAATTTTCTGTCATTGGAATATACAGTCTTGTCCACTCTTCACAATCTATCATGTCCCAACTGTGTCCCTCGCCTTCAATATCTTCTGCTAAGAGAATAACACCTGGCTCAATTAGCAATGTTGAACCATCAGTAACCTTAAATCTTACAGTTCCTTTAATGGTAACAACATATTGTCTTCGTGGAGCAATATGGGTGTTTTTTTCCCATTCTTCTGTTTGATTACTGATCCAAATACATTAGCATTAATGTGAGTCAAAGCAGGTATTTTTCCTTCTTCAAACGTACATGATCCATCCTGATTGCTCATTAATCTTATAGCAGGGACAAACTCTGGTGATATTTTTGGTGATATATTCCCATGTTGGATATTTTTATCTTCTGCATCCATAAATCCAATGCTAATTGTTGTTAATGTTTTCGATAAGGTTTCAGATCATAAATGTATTCAAAAATTAAAAAGCAGTCAAATCTGACTGCTTTACTTTTAAGCTTTTAACCATTCCGAAGAGGAAAGGTAATTCTGATCGGGATAATAGATGAATAATAAATTTCGCCCTTTTATCGTATTGATCATTGATTGTGAGAGTTCTCTAGGAACGGCAGGGCATCCCCAACTTCTTCCTATTCTTTTATGCACAGCTGCAAATGCATCACTTACATAGTCTGCTCCATGCATAACGATAGCTCTTCTATACGCGGCATCATTGAATCCTTTATCCATTCCTAATAATCTCAATGAGTATCCATTATCTCCCTGATAGGTTGCATCTGTGATATAAAATCCCATGCTGCTCTGTCGCGAACTTTCCGTGTTAGAAAAATTCGTGGCAAATTCTTCGCCTGTATTTTTACCATGGGCAACCAATGAGTTGAATACTACTTTCTTGTCATTAAGATCAATTACCCAAAGTCTTTTGGTATTGGAGGACATAGAAAAATCGCAGATAGTCAATAAATGCGACTCACCAGTAAGCAATCCTGCTTTCTTTAGGTTTTCAAATCCCGTTAATGCTTTAGAGAAAACTTCGTAGTTCAGTTCATGGTCAGGATCAAATTCAATTGATTGGTATAGTGCTTCTGACGAAGATACTGCTGTAGCAGCATTTTTCTCAGATTTCGTGTCAGTTACTTTTTTTGTCTTTGTTATGTTGACATTTTCATCCTTCACCACCGCTTTCGGAGAAATGTAGAATGAGGTCGTCACCATGTAAACAAGGCCTATTACGCCATAAAATCCTTTCATTCAATAATATATTAGTACCAAATTAGTGGGGCAAAATTATAAAAACATTGCTATCAGCCACTTATAAGTCTACAAAGTTTAACTGAATTTAAGAAACTTTAACGTCCTGATTCTGTGAAATAAAGCCCATTATTTTTGTGAATCTCCAACAAATTCAAGGCTGATGGAATTCATACAATACCTCAATCCTGTAGGCTTTGGGCCATCATCAAACACATGTCCTAAATGTGAGTCACATCGCTTACAAAGCACTTCTACTCTTTCCATTCCATAAGCTGTATCTCTTTTATAATAAACGCCTTCTTTATCAGCCTCAAAGAAACTTGGCCATCCGCAACTGCTCGAAAATTTTGATGTAGAGCGGAATAAATGATTTCCACAAACCGCACAATAGTAGTCTCCCAACTCGTCAAATTCATTATATTTTCCGGTAAAAGCTCTTTCTGTTGCCGCTTCTCTTGCTATTGCATAAAGATCCGGAGCCAGGATTTTCTTCCATTCGTCGTTGGAAATATTCAGTTTGGCAGTATCGGTTCTTGAATAATATGGATTGTTATTTGCTTCTTTATTTTCCATAGAAGTAATTTTAATGGGTTGTTGTTTCTGCGTACATCCAAGCAGAACAATTAATATGATGGTTGAAATTAAAAATTTCATTATGATTTCAATGATTTACTTCTTCATCTTAAAATGAACTAAAGTATTTAAAATAAAACTTTTATGACTTTTATGATTTAATCTTAAATAGTTTCATAACCAAATTTAGTAAATTTGAGAATATGAATGACGAAGCAAAAAGAAAACAGCTTAGAAAATATAAGGCGTTCGCTACAGGATTATTTGTTTTGATGGCTCTTATTTTCATTGTGACGACCATAATGCAGAAATCCAGTTCTTCCCACTGGGTCGGATATGTACGGGCTTTTGCTGAAGCCGCCATGGTAGGTGCGTTAGCCGACTGGTTTGCAGTCACTGCCCTATTCCGTCATCCGCTTGGGCTTCCGATTCCCCATACCAATCTAATTGAAAACAGTAAACAAAAATTGGGAGACAACCTGGGAAGCTTTGTTGTGAGTAATTTTCTGTCGCCTCAAAATATCCGCCCTTATATTCAAAGAATTAAGGTTTCAAATTTTGTGGGTGAATGGCTTGGAAAAGAAAAAAACCAAGATATTCTCATCAAAAATATTTCGGATATTGTTCTTGATATTCTCAATAAGCTTGATGATTCTACCGTGAGTCAGTTCATCAGTAAAAAGGTGTCAGAAATGACGGATGATATCAAACTTAACAAAGTGGTAGGCAACGGAATCAATTATATTCTGGAAAAAAATGACCATCAGAGAATCATTACCAATCTTTCAAAGCAGATCAAGGAATACATTATTCAAAATGATGAAATGATCAAAGATCGGGTGAAAAAAGGCAGCTATACTTTCATCCCATCTTTTGTAGATAATAAAATTGCTGATAAAATCGCTGATGGCCTGTCTGATTTTTTCAAAGAAATAGAGGAAAACCCGAAACATGAAGTAAGAACATTAATCACTCAAAAAATTCATGAATTTTCTGTTGACCTTAAAGAAGATCCCAAATGGGATGAAGAGTTTAAAACCATTAAAAACGGACTTCTTAAAAATGATAAGCTAGATGAATATTCTAATGACATCTGGGTTTCGATCAAAAGAACATTGATGAAAGAGCTCCAGGAAGACCATTCTGCCTTGAAAAATTATCTTTCCAAAAACCTGAATGAATTTTCTCAAAATTTAAAGTCTGATGAAAATCTTCAGAATAAAATAGATCATTGGGTTCAGGTAACTGCCTATAAATATATTCTAAAAAACACCCATCAATTTGGAAACCTCATCAGTACTACTGTGGGTAACTGGCAGGGTAAAGAATTAAGTGAAAAGTTGGAACTGGAAGTAGGAAAAGATCTTCAGTTTATACGTGTGAACGGAACTTTGGTGGGCGGCCTGGTAGGACTTATTATCTACACAATTGCCCATTTCTTTATTTAAAAAAGGCAATATAACCATGAAAAAACTTCTTATCCTTCTCTTCCTTTCCTTTTTCCTTCCCGGTAAGAGCCAAAAAGTTGAATTAAAAGCAGTAACAGATTCTTCGCAGATCTTTAAAGGAGAAATTGCGAGTGTTCCCATTACTTTACAACTTCATTATGCAGGGATTCCGGATTGTAGTTTATATCAATACTTTGTAGATGGATGGTATTATTACGACACATATCAGAAGAAAATTCCTTTGACCGGACTTTATGATTATGGTAAACTTTTTTTATATAATTTCGGAACAAAACATAAGCAAAATTCTAAACGATTTAAAGCGTTAATCAATTCGCCTCAAGATGTAGAAAAGATCGTTGAAATTGCAAAAAATCTTAATCCTAAAGAATCAATTCTATTAGGACAAGAGCAAGCCAGAGAAAATCCTGTTACAGGAAGCTTTTATATGGAAAGCAAGGATAAAAATCAGCCTGCAAAGCTGTTTACTGCTAATGATATGATCTATCGTTACAACAATTATATTACCTTACCCAATCATAAAAAAATCAACACCTTTGATTTCATCAATCAATATGGAGGAAATGAACTGATTTCTTATGCCTCTGATGAAAAGGGAAACCGGGTTTTACTGTATTTCGATCATATGTCCAATCTTAATGCATGTGGAAGATGTGGTGCCAGTGAAGGTGAAAAGGGATACAGAATTCTTTATTTTACCAAAGACTGGAATTATAAACGTTATGAAGAATTTCTTACCGAAAGCTGCCTGGAAAACATTTATGATACGACCAAAACAAAATCAAAGGATGGTAAAACGATACAGTATAAAATCGGTAAATCTGATTCCTATCCCGCTCATACACTAACCGTTGATATTAAAAATACTGCTGTAACAAAGTCAAAATAAAAGGGTTCTGTGTGATTGAGCCACTTAATATTTTTTCTTGCCACGAATACGCGAATTTTTTATTTATGCATTCGAAGAAATAGACAGATATAGTTTTAATTAAATTTAAAAAATGAATATTTTTTTTGAGCTTATAACAGATAGAATTAATGAAAATTCGTGTATTCGGAGCTAAAATAAAAAAGAGACCCTCTGGTCTCTCTCTATTTATCTTGGCAATCTGCTTGCTCTTTTTAAAATCTCTTTATTGATTTCGTTAATCAATTCCGGACCTTCATAAATAAATCCGGTGTATAACTGAACCAGGCTTGCCCCGGCATCTAGCTTTTCGATGGCATCTTTTGCGGAGTGAATACCTCCTACTCCAATGATAGGAAATGCTCTGTTACTTTTATCCGAAAGGTATTTAATCATTTTTGTACTTCTCTCGCGAATAGGCTTTCCGCTTAATCCTCCGTTTCCGATTTGTTCTAAAACTTCAGGTGAAGTCTTTAGTCCTTCTCTATTGACAGAAGTATTGGAAACAATGACACCATCTATTTTTGTTTCTGCAATCAGCTCAACAATTTCATCCAACTGAGTATGATTAAGATCCGGTGCAATTTTGAGTAATATGGGTTTCTGTACAGATTTTGCCTGATTGATTTTCTTTACTTCTGTAATCAACTCACGAAGATATTCTACATCTTCCAGTTTGGCATGGCTTCCTACATTCGGGCAGCTTACATTCAGTACAAAATAATCCACGTGTGGATGCAGGCCTTCAAAACAGTCCAGGTAATCCTGGGTATAGTTTTCAGGTTGGGTATCTGTATTTTTTCCGATGTTTCCACCGATGATGATTTTTCCTTTGTTGGATTTCAGCTTTTCAATCGCAGCCTGCAACCCATCATTATTGAATCCCATTCTATTGATAATCCCTCCATCTTCAATAAGACGGAACAATCTTTTCTTAGGATTTCCTGCCTGAGCTCTAGGTGTTACTGTTCCAATTTCTACAAATCCGAAACCAAGGTCTCCCAATTCGTTGAACAAAACCGCGTTTTTATCAAAACCGGCAGCCAGTCCTACAGGATTTTTAAATTTCAATCCAAAAACTTCTCTTTCCAGACGTTTGTCTTCAATAGGTTTTGGGAAAAATAATTGAGTAAGAAATCCAAAATTCTTTAGCATCGAAAAAGTAAAGTGATGCACTTCTTCGGGATCAAATTTGAAAAGAATCGGACGAATGAGCGATTTGTACATTGAAAAAAAGTTTTACAAAATTACTCATTTTAAAATTAATCGTTGATTAATGTATGATATTTTATCAAAATGTTTTTTATCTATACCATCTATAAGGGATACAATATCTGGCAAGTTGTTTTTTAAAACTATGTGGCTACTATCCTTGTCAAGGTTTTAAACCTTGACAAGGATGTTTCCCGAAAATTTTTCCTTTGATACAGAAAGTTTATAAATTAAGAGTATGAACTCAAATCGAATTTCAGAATGTCCCCTACTCTTTTAAACTCTTCATCTACCTTAGCATTCAGGATCATTTTTTCGTTGGAAATAGGATGATTGAAAATCAATTGATGGGCGTGAAGGGTCATTTTGTTGATTCCAAATGTTTGAAGCCACAACTTATTTTGTTTATTGCAGCCATGTTTTCTACATCCTAAAATAGGATGCAAAATATGTTTAAAATGTTTTCTCAACTGATGAAATCTTCCCGTTTCAGGAATAGCTTCTACCAAACAATATCTAGAAGTCTGATGCTTTAAAAAGGGTAAATCTATTTCAGAAGTCTGCAAACGAGAATAGTAGGTAACTGCATTTTGCTTGACTTCATTTTCATTAACCAAGTCGTAATCAATAGTTTCTTCTTCTTTCGCCCAGCCTCGCAGAATGGCAATATATTTTTTTTCCACTTCTCTGCTTGCAAAACGGTCACTCATGATTCTAAGCGTATCTTTATCTAAGGTAAACAGCAAAACCCCTGAAGTTTTACGGTCTAAACGATGCACAGGATATACTTTTTGCCCAATCTGATTTCTCAATTCCTGAATAGCATAGGTATCTGCTTCCCCGGCATAAAAGGATTTATGAACCAATAGCCCGCTGGGTTTATTGATGGCAATAATATGCTCGTCACGATAAAGAATTTCTAACATGGGGCAAAAGTAGAGATTTTCTACTGATTCTTGTTTAAGCAAGAAACGTTTAAGGTTTAAAGTTTAATGGATAAACCTTATCTAAACCTAACAGGTTTTAAAAACCTGTTAGGTTTTGTAAGTATATAGAGTAGAAACTAAAACGTTCACTGATCTAGCCCTGATTGCAACGGCATCCTTTTTTGTTGCGGCCGGAGCGAAGCGGAGGCCGTAACAAAAAGATACAGTGGAAAGCAGGTTCCCGGCTCATTATACCTAATCATTATCCTTCGAATATTTTTTTTATATTAGTATCAGGTATAACTTTAAGTAAAAAACAATGACAGATTATTTTGGTTTCTTTGTAAAATTGACTGTGATTTCTGTCATTATTGCAGTCGCCACAATTATTTTCGTACCCTTTAAAAAGTATAAAATAGCAAAGATATTATTGTTAATTTTTGCCGGTATTTTATTTATCATCGGTGCAGGAGGATGCTTTTTAATGACCGTATCTAATGTGGGATCTTACAGATATTAATATTTTCCCAATAAAAAACATTATTTTTGCACATCAGACGTAAAAATTATGGCAAAGCAAGAAGATGTTTTCAAGAAAGTAATTTCTCACGCTAAAGAATATGGGTTTATTTTCCCTTCAAGTGAGATCTATGATGGTTTATCCGCTGTTTATGATTATGGACAGAACGGGGCTGAACTTAAAAATAATATCAAACAATACTGGTGGAAAGCTATGGTACAGCTTAACGAAAATATTGTGGGTATTGATTCAGCGATCCTTATGCACCCAACGACATGGAAAGCATCAGGCCACGTAGACGCTTTCAACGATCCATTGATTGATAACAAAGATTCTAAGAAACGTTTCAGAGCAGACGTTTGGTAGAAGACTATTGTGCTAAAATTGAAGATAAAGAGAATAAAGAAATTGAAAAAGCAGCGAAGAGATTCGGAGAGGCTTTCGATAAAGATCAATTTGTAGCTACTAATCCAAAAATTCTGGAATACAGAGCGAAGAGAGAGGCTATTCTTTCGAGATTGGCCAAATCTTTAGAAAATGAAGACCTTGCTGATGTAAAAGCTTTGATTGAAGAGCTTGAAATTGCTGATCCTGATACCGGTTCTAAAAACTGGACGGACGTAAGACAGTTTAACTTAATGTTTGGAACTAAGCTTGGAGCTTCTGCAGATAGTGCTATGGATCTTTACTTAAGACCTGAAACGGCTCAGGGTATTTTTGTAAATTACCTAAACGTTCAGAAAACTTCACGCCATAGACTTCCTTTCGGTATCGCACAAATTGGTAAAGCGTTCAGAAACGAGATTGTTGCAAGACAGTTTATCTTCAGAATGCGTGAATTCGAACAAATGGAAATGCAATTCTTTGTGGCTCCGGGTACTGAACTTGAATTCTACGAACAGTGGAAACAAAAACGTCTGAACTGGCACTTAGCTTTAGGATTAGGAAATGATAATTACAGGTTCCATGATCATGAGAAATTAGCCCACTATGCGAATGCAGCAGCTGATATCGAATTCAATTTCCCATTCGGTTTCAAAGAATTGGAAGGAATTCACTCAAGAACTGATTTTGACCTTAAGGCACACGAAAAATTCTCCGGAAGAAAGCTTCAGTTCTTCGATCCTGAAAGAAATGAAAACTATGTTCCTTATGTAGTAGAAACTTCTGTAGGTTTAGACAGGTTATTCCTTTCTATCTTCTCACATTGCTTAAAAGACGAAGTGTTGGAAGATGGTTCAGAAAGAACCGTTTTATCTTTACCTCCGGCATTAGCTCCAATTAAAGCAGCTATTCTTCCATTGATGAAGAAAGATGGTTTAGCTGAGTATGCAGAGAATATCTTCAACGACCTGAAGTACGATTTCAACTTATTCTACGAAGAGAAAGATGCGATCGGAAAACGTTACAGAAGACAAGATGCAATTGGTACTCCTTACTGTATTACGGTAGATCACGACTCATTAACGGATCATACGGTAACCATCAGAGACAGAGATACAATGCAACAGGAAAGAGTTCCGGTTTCAGAATTAAGAAGAATCATTGATGAGAAGACCAACTTCAGAAATCTACTTTCTAAAATATAATGTAAAAGCCTTGATGAAGTCAAGGCTTTTTTATTTTTATACGATCTATCTTATTTCATTTTATATTATGTGTTTCTGTCTAAAATTATTTTAAATTTGTTAAAGACCGAATACCAAAAAATGAGAATACTAAAGTATATGATAGGTGGGGCAGCAGCCGGAGCCGCAGCAGCTTACCTTTTAGGATATGATTATTTATTCAGTGGCATTTCCAAGACTTATCTTAAAGGAAAGTCAAGTGCCTTTATTGATGATGGAAACCTGTTCCCCAGCAATCCTATTATTACAGAGTCTCCAAAGCGGTGGAAAGAAGATCCCGAATACAATACAAAAGAACTACCTAAAATTTTAGTTGACGATTTAAAACATTCCAAAACAGCCGCATTTGTAGTCATTAGGAATGGCAAAATCCTTCACGAACAATACTGGAATGGATATAATCAGCTTTCACAAACCAATTCCTTTTCTATGGCAAAGGCTGTTACGGTGATGCTTTTGGGAAAGGCTCTGGAAGAAGGACTCATTAGTACTATGGATGAAAAGCTATCTGATTTTTATACTGAGTTTAAAGAGAAAACTTTTGGAAATGAAGTGACTCTTAAAAACCTGGCTCAAATGGAATCGGGGCTCGACTGGGATGAAAACTATAATAATCCATTCCTTCCCAATGCCAAAGCCTATTATGGAAAAAGCCTTGTAAAAGCTGTATTCTCAAGAAAATTTAAAGAAAAGCCAGGAACAAGATTTGAATACCAAAGCGGCTCAACGCAGCTACTTGGTTTCGCTCTAAAAAAAGCGTTGAAGAAACCATTAGCCACTTATCTTTCTGAAAAATTCTGGATTCCACTGGGAATGGAACAGGATGCAAAATGGAGCACAGATGATCATGGAATAGAAAAAACCTATTGCTGTATTCATTCTAATGCAAGAGACTTTGCCAAACTTGGTCAGTTATTTCTGAATGATGGTAAATTTGGGAACCAACAGATTCTTAATACAGATTTTATTGAACAGATGAGAACTTCTACAGAAAAGTCTGAAAAGATTTATGGAATGGGGCTTTGGATCAATAACGACAATCCTATTAAACATTACTATTTCCTAGGACTTCAGGGACAATATATCATTATGGTTCCGGAGCATAATATGGTCATTGTAAAGACCGGAAGCTACGCCAATAATCCTAAAAATGACAGAGGAAGACCTGATCAGGTGAAGTTTCTTGTGAACGAAGTTGTACAGTTGTTTCAATAAAAAGTATGGAAAAATACAGTTCAAAAATAGACACTTATATCGAAAAGTCTCAGGATTTTGCAAAGCCAATTCTGAACTATATCCGCGAAACGGTTCATGAATACTGTCCTGACGCAGAAGAAACCATGAAGTGGAGTTTTCCACATTTTATCTACAAGGGTAAAAATCTCTGTGCTATGGCTTCCTTCAAGCAACACTGTACGTTTGGATTCTGGCTGGAAAAGGAAATGAAGACCATGCAGGAAATCACACAGGATATTGAGAAGAACTCCATGTTCAGCCTGGGAAAGATTACTAAATTGGAAGATCTTCCCTCAAAACCTCAGCTGAAAAAGGCTATTAAAGAAGCTATGGAGCTCACAGACATGGGTGTTACCATGAAAAAAGCAGCTCCCTCCAAAACAGAAATAGAAACTCCTGATTATTTTTTATCTGCATTACAGGCACAGCCAAAAGCATTAGAAGTTTTTGAACAAACATCACCATCATTCAGAAAAGAATACATCACATGGATTACAGAAGCCAAGACAGAAGCTACCAGAAATAAAAGAATGGAACAGGCTTTGGAATGGATTGGAGAAGGCAAAGGAAGGAACTGGAAGTATGAAAGAAAATGACCTAAATTATTCTTTAATCCACCATTAAAACATTACCAATTATAGAAAATTAAAGCCCCAAAATTGGGGCTTTATTAGTTATGATATAATAACATCATGAAACATTTAAAAGAAAGTATCATTCATGATCAGGCATATATCTTTCATTACAAAAACTGATACATTCATTGGATATAGAGGATGGATCATTTCCAATAATTAATATTTCAAAAATCATTTTCCCATCATCTGTATATTGCAATGTAGGATCATCTAAATTGTTAAAAATTATCAAAAGGTATCTGGAAAGATAAAATAACAGTATCATAAGGGGTTACGTTACTAAATGGTTTTTCCCAAGAAGCATAAATATCTCCATTGTTATATATGGTTAGCGACCAATTGCTACCTCTATAAGACTTAAAAGTTTTAGGTCTACATATCCCATTAATTTTTCCTACCTTTTGACGAGTCTGTCCAATAGCTCCCCAATTATGACCTTTGGTATTAAAGCATATAGTTCCTGCGTAACTAGCATAATTATTATTATAAACTTTATTGAAAGCAGTAGATGCATTATCATAAAAATTCATATCTGTTGAAATAGTACAATCAAAAGGTTTGTTGGTACAGACTCCATAAGTATCTGCAGCTTTTTGCCCCCAGTCATTAACATCTTTCTCAGCCAATTGTTCAACCTCACCCTGTTTGAAAGAAATATAACTTCCTTGTGGAACGATATAGTTATAAGGAGTGGTATCCTGATAAATATTACAGTTATTCCCTATGAATGTCTTACTTTTCTCTGTACTGAAGTATTTCAAGGATTCTTTATAATTATAATTATATTCTTTGAGAATATTTTTATTCTCATCAATAATTCGGAAAGGTCTGGCCAAAGTATCATACTCATAAGATTCTTTCATTCCGGAAGGCTGAATAATGGTCTTTATACCAATCAACGGGTCATAAGCATACCCTGTAATTGTAACATCTTTAAATGCTGGATTATTTTTAAATTCATTCAGAGCAGAAGCAAAGCTTTCTTCAGAGTAAACATCTTTATCCAGGTTTGATTTTTTCACAATGTCCAATTGAAGATAAGAGTCCACAGAGTTGGGATCCAGGTTAAATGCTTCCATTACCTGGCTATAGGTAGCACCCACAACTTCAACAATAGGTAACGTTTGATGATAACCATACAATACCGTTGTTGGAATGCTATTACTACCTTTAGACTGTAAAAGATTCCCTGCCTTATCATAAAGCTCATAACTCATTTTATCTTCAACTTCCGCTGATGAAGGATTATCGGAAGAAAAATTAGAATTCAGAAATGATTTACGGGTCTTTCCAGTTTTCAAGAAATTACTTGAAGAACCATTCTTTACATATTGATATTCTAAAAGGCTTGTTTTTCCTTTAGTATTCGTTTCCATTTCTATGACAGGATTCACCAGATAATTATCTGCCATATATTTATAAATAGAAAATTTACCTCCAACCAAATCATTATCTGCCGGACAATTCCCCGAAGGGCAATTATTTCTTATCAAATCATGGGCATACAATAATTTGGAAATCTTTTTTTCTCCATTAGCAGATGTGTTCGTTGTAACATCCCATGGGGCAGGAAGGTATTCTGTGGTTTCTATAGCATAAGGATGCCAGTATTTACTCAAAGTATTATACTTGATATATTTTTTTGATTCTAAAAAACTAGGTGAACTAGGATTAATCAGTTCTATTGTCCTTACAGAAGATGGTAAATAAGGAATAACCGGCTGGTATTGATAAAATCCATAATAGTCACGTTGTCCACTATAGGCTCGCCAAATACGGTTGTCTGACTCAATATAAAATCTATCATCACTAATTCTACAATCATTACAATTTTCTGAGTATTGTTTTATAGGATTGGCATTATTCAAAAAATTAGTATACTTAATATATTGAGTAAAAACAGGAACATTATTAGCATCATAGCTCACCTTTTTATAAAGCTTTCCTCTCTCATGATTTTTATTTACCATCATTGGGATCCAAGCTTTATAAATATCTGTAAGTGTATTGTAATATACCTTAGTGGCTATTGAATCCGGGTTAGTAATGATATCTGTAAAATAATACTCATTTTTTTCCTTTCCTTCAATTTCTTCTGTAACCTTACTATATCTAATTTGAGAATCATATCTTCCCCTATTCCCAGTAGTTGTATACACCACATTATCCTGCAACCATCCACCACTTGTCGAGTAATTAGAACTAATTGCATTAAACGTTGAGATTCCAGACGATTTGCCATCATCGTTTTTATATGAATACTTAGTTATTTGTGGTTGTGCATTAGTATTATCAAAAGTTGTTATTTTCTTTATCCTGCTACCAGCCTTTCTTTCCACATTTCTCAAAATATTCTCGGAATTATAGTTCCTATAAATAAAGTCATTACTTTTTGAGATATCTCCATCTTCATACTCAAATTCCTTTCTCCCTCCAGCAGGATATCGAATACTGGTAACTCCCCCCCAGCCATATTCAAAACCATACTCTTCACCATTATTGGTTATAAATACAGGATTTAGTGATCTTTTATTATAATTAAATTCTACATTTCTGATTACTTTATTGTTTTTATCTTTCAGGAGTAACTTTTTAATCCTTCCTACCGTCTGATATGAATTGGGGTTCTGCTGTCTTTCATGGAAGTACTTTAGTGCGTCGTAATCAATTCTATCATGAAAAAGGGACAATGTTCCATAGTCCGAAATCTTTATAGAATCCAGTATGGCTAATTTCTGAAAAATTTCAGTAGTAGATCTATCAGCAAAAATTGGTTGATGGCCAGCAACATTTGTTGACATACTATTAAACTCTCCTGACAAATCCATATCCATATACAGGTTATTACTTTTTAATATATTTACATCTGGCATTACTGTTGGATAATCTGCATTTATATATTCTAATCCGTTAGTAAATGGATCTAAGATAGACTTATTACCATTAGCATAAATGCTTCCAGAACTCTTCCATTAGAAAGCTTTACTTTTTTAAGATAAAATGCTGAAATATAATTTACACGTTTATTAGCATAATAGTCCTCCATTTGAGTATAAGATCCATTATCATACGAGTAAGAGTAAGTGTGATTGGTTTTTCCATAATACACATCCGTTGAGTTAAAATCCCCTCCGAAATAATATTCATTTCCTTTATCATCTTTTATAAGTATTTCAGGAAACTCCATAAGGGGTTCTGTAGCATTAAAGCATTTTTTGCCGTTATATGCTACTTGAAAATTTCCATTTTCGGAATACACTAAAAATTTCCCTGTATTATCATAAACAAAATACCCATTATATCCTAAAAAGTCAAAATAGAAAGTATTAGGCTCATAAGCATCTTGTATATTAACATTAGGATTATCTAAAATTTCCTTTTTTGATAGTAGAATTTTTGGATCTTTAACTAAACAATTATAAGCAGTAGATGCTACAGATCCTTCTTGTATAGACTTGTATGCTGGAGAATGAAGCGAACCTGGGCTTTTATAGGCTATTGTGATTTTACCAAACACATTTAATCTCCAATACCCCCCTTCATAATCATAACTACCATTTAAAGATGTTTCCCCTACATTGATATTATACATAGGTATAGATAAATTAACAGTACCTGTATTATAGTTATTTGATGCATTGGTTTTTCTTCCAATAAGGTAATCTTCAAATACTTTACCCTGCCCTTTAGAAAATTGACAAATCATCAATAAGACAATAAGCAATTGTATTTCAAATCTCTTCATTAATTATTTTTTAATCAGCTTTGCATTCGCTGTTTTATTATTATCAGTTTTTATTATCAGATCAAACCCAATCTCCACCTATTTGAATGACTGCTCTCACCTTTTTACCAGGTGAAAGTCGTAACCGTTGTTTTGTTTATTTCCTGAAGCATAGGGCTTCCTGTGATAAGGTATTGCTGATCAATTGTAGTGGTAACCTGACTTAGAAAATCCTGAGTAGAGGATCCGATGTCTTTTTGCCAAACCATTTCCTGAGCAGACATACCTAAAACTGTGCATAATGAATATGCACTGAGATAAAGTTTCTTCATTCCCGTGTTGTTTTCGAGTTATTATTAAAAATGGCTGCAAAAGTATTCTTTTTATTTCTCGATAAAAAGATTTATCAGGAAGGATGCGGGTGAGTTTTATCACGTTTCTTATCTTCTAAAATCACAGCTATAAAAAACGTGTAATCATGTAATGCGGCTTAATTAAAAAGCAAAAAAAACTCACAATCTCTTTTGGAAATATATGAAACTGAAATAAAGCAAGTTATATTTTAAAAAAAATTACATACTTAGAGTATTCGATTCATTAAAACCGGAGTAATTGAGAGCAGAAAACAAAATAGGGAAATTTAATGAAACCTAAAATTAGCTTCAGGCAGCGTATTTTTTTTCAGAAAAGCCTCATATTCCGGAGAAAGCTTGGCACGGCCAAAGGTATTTTCACCGCTCATGCTTCCAAGGCGGACTTTATCCTTACCGAACTTTCGGTTCATGGCATCCATTGCTTTCATCACAGGGAGGTGCTGGTTTTGTATATCTTCTTCAAAAAGACTGATCTGTCTCTGATCTTCAGGAACAAAGTCATTCACCATTACTCCGGCCCTTTTGTAGTGAAAACCGTCTCGATACACTGCCTCAAACAATTCATTCACAATTCGTCCTATTAAGATAGATGAATTAGTAGGATTGGGTAAAATCTGGGTCATGGCATTTCTGTATTCAGGGAGGTCTTTTCTGAAGCGATTCGTTTGCACAAAAACAGTAATCATTTTACAGCAGGTGTTTTGCTTCCTCAATCTTTCTGAACAATACATTCCAAAGGTTTCTACACGCTCCCTTACCGCTTCTTTATCGGTAAGCATTTCCATAAAGCTTCTGGTAACCGCAATTGATTTTTTTGGAGAGGGAGCATCCAATTCAAGCTGGCGAATTCCTTTTAATTCATTAATCATCCTTACCCCATGAATTCCCATGATTTCCGAACCCACATTTCAGGCTTCTGAAGAAGATCCCAGGCTTTATAAACGCCACTGTCATTCATTTTAGCTGCTAATTTTCTTCCTATTCCCCAAACATCTCCTATATTAAGCCATTTTAATGCTTTTTCTATTTTTTCAGGAGTATCCATGATATAGACTCCATTAAATTGCTTAGGAAAATCCTTTACAATCCTATTAGCTACTTTGCACAGTGTCTTAGTAGGAGCAATTCCTATACTTACAGGAATATTTTCTTTCTCCTGAATTTCTATTTTAATTTTAGAACAATACTCGTGGATATCAATATATTTAAAGCCTGTAAGGTCTAGAAAAAGCTCATCAATACTGTATATCTCATACTCCAAAACATAAGAACGGGCAATATTGATGACCTGCTGGCTCTTATAATTGTAAAGTTCAAACTTTGCAGAAAAGCTTTTTACATCATGCTGTTTGAAAAGATCTTTGTATTTAAATGCCGGAGCTGCCATAGGAATTCCCAGATCTTTTGCTTCCTTGCTTCGGGATACAACACACCCATCGTTGTTGGAAAGAACCACAACGGGCTTGCCTTCAAGGTCAGGATCTAAAGTCCTTTCACAAGAAACAAAAAAGTTATTACAATCTACCAGCGCATACATGACGATCGTGAAATATTTATACAAAATTATTCTTTTTAAAGAACAATATCACTTTTGAATCAGGAATTTAACACCACTTTTAACACATTGAAAAACATATACATATTATTTTTTAATACGACATATTTTGTCGTATTAGGGTAATAGCTTTGTTTTCAAAAACAATTCCCAAATCCTCTCTTCTTTTCTCTTCTTTTTAATTAAAACACGTCAATTTTTGTCGCCTTGCACTCCTACTTTTGTTTCAAATAATAAAGATTTATGGATAAAGTAACATTAGAAAGAATTCAGAAGCTTCACCCACTGGTAAGAGAGGAAGTAAAACAAATTATTAAGGAATGTGATGAAGCACTTACAGGGAGAGCCAAGATAAGAATCACCCAAGGACTAAGGTCTTTTGAGGAACAGGAGAAGCTTTATGCGATCGGGAGAATTACCTCCGGTAAAAAAGTAACCAATGCAAAAGCAGGCCAAAGCATTCACAATTATGGGCTTGCTGTAGATATGTGTCTAATGATTGACGGAAAAACAGCCAGTTGGGACACCGCAAAAGACTGGGATAACGATAAAGTAGCCGATTGGTATGAATGTGTAAAAGTTTTTGCAAAACATGGCTGGGACTGGGGTGGAAACTGGAAAACATTTAAAGATCTTCCCCACTTTGAAAAAAAGACAATCCCTTCGAAGAAAGGAGCTGTAAAAACCAGCTGGAGAACACTGTTTAAGCTGTCTCGCGACAAACAAAATTATGTCATTTTTTAACGCTTTTTTATTTGAAATTAAATAAAACACGTCAAGTTCTGTCGCTTCTCCGTCCTATCTTTGTTTTACAAGAAAGCCAGTAAAAACAACAAATTCCACACATGGAACTCAAAACATTTTCTAACTAAAATCATAGGTTCCACGGGATTATATTGCAATGTATTCTTAAAAAAAACAATTAACAACATCACATGAAAAAGACAACCATTCTTTCTTTGGACGGAGGTGGAATAAGGGGGATCATTACCTGTATTATTCTGCGCTACATAGAAGAACAACTCCAGTATTATGATAAACCAGGTGCCAAACTTGGGGATTATTTTGATCTGGTGGCAGGCAGTAGCACGGGAGGGCTTATTGCTTCCATTATTCTATGTCCTGATGAAGTCCGCAAGGCAAAATATTCTATTCAGAAAGGATTGGAATTGTATGCTGAAAGGGGCGGTGATATTTTCCAGGTTTCCTTTTGGGAAAAGCTGGTTAATCCATTTGGATTATTGAATGAAAGGATTTCTCAGGAAGCACTTGAAAAAAACCTGAATGACTTTTTTGGAAATTTAGAATTAAAGGAATTAATAAAACCATGTTTAATCACAAGTTATGATATCGAAAACAGAAGAGCTAAACTTTTTAACTCTTGTGAAGCTCATCTCAGCACAGATAATTTCTATGTAAAAGATGTTTGCAGAGCTACATCCGCAGCCCCTACCTATTTCAGTCCGGTACAAATCAAATCTATGTACGGACAAATCTTCAGCCTGATTGATGGCGGTATGTTTGCGAATAATCCTGCACTTTGTGCGTATGCAGAAGCCAGAAAAATTCCTTTTGCAGAAGTTTTAAAAAATCATCAGAAAGCCAATCATCCCGGAGTAAACGATATGATTATTATTTCTATCGGAACAGGAATTGAAGCGAGACCTTACTCTTTTAATAAACTGGAAAAAGCTGGAAAAATAGGCTGGGTAAATCCGATCATTGACATTTTAATGTCTGCCAATGCAGAAACTGTAGATTATCAGCTTTCTCAAATGTTTCAGACCTTGGGACTGAGAAATCAGAAAAATTATTACCGCCTGAATCCCTCATTGAAAAACGCTTCTCCGGCAATGGATAACGTAAGACGATCTAATATTGAAAACCTAATACAAGCCGGATTAAGCTATATTGATGACAACAGAGAAACATTGAACCAAATTGTTCAGAAACTCATCAAAAACAAAATATAAGCTTTTAAGCTTATAACAACCTAATATAAGCTCTAAAGATTATATTTATTTTATTTAAAATTATTTTTAACACGTCAAGTTTTGTCGCTTCCCACTACTACCTTTGGAGTATCAAAAAGACACAAAACAACTATCAACAAAAAACTTAAAAACGCCTTTGAATTCAACATTCGTACGTGCTGAACAGCCAAAAATATGTTCAAAATATAACCAACACCTTATAACACAGAACATGGAAACACCAAATCACAATTCAGATATCCTTTTCGATGAAGAGCTCTACACCGTAGAATGGAGCGATATCGAAAATGCTGAGATGGATTATGAAAACTATCTCAATGACATTGAAAACTTCTTTAGAAAAGACTTCGACGAAGACATTCTTGAAGAAGATGTTTTTTAAGTAAAAACTTTATTATACAACAAGTTCTGACGCTGTCCATCATTACTTTTGATATCCTTATCATACACAGCAGTCTCATTAAACATTCTCAAATCCTTTGAATTCACCATTCACAAAATGTTGGACAGCCAGAACTATGTCTAAAAATTAAAGTACAACAGTGGAAATCTAATCTGCAGCCACTATAAAAACAAGAGCAGATCCTGAAACATGTAAAAATATTTCAGTAATCAACTATTAATAAATCCAATCACAATTTTAATGAAAACAAAAGAAGAGCTCAAGCTCTATTTCGAAAATGGAGATATTCCAAGGCAGGAAGATTTCTGGGCATGGCAGGATTCTTATTGGCATAAAGACGAGAAAATCAACAAAGTATCTCTTGATTTAACAGCTTACAACGAACTTACCTATTCTCCAACAGATAATACAGAAATTACAGGATTTGATTCAGTGATCATCTTCCCTGAAGGAATAACAGTTATTGGAGGTTTTCAATACTCAATTACACTTCAAAATCGTATTTCTAAAATTAAATTTCCCAACTCCCTCAAAAGAATACGAAGCAGAGCCTTTCAAATACAGCATATAAAAGGATCTTTAAGAATCCCTGGAAATTGCAAGGTTATTGAGTCATTTGCTTTTAACTCTGTTAATACTCATTTGTCTGAACTCATATTAGAAAATGGTATCGAAACAATTGAGGAAAGTGCATTTCAATTGCCGTCAAGCTTTGAATTAACCTCTTTAGACATCCCTGATTCTGTACAATTTGTAGGGAAAAATGCATTTGCTATCCCCTCTCTTAAATCTGTCATAGTACCAGAAGACCTGGATATAAGCAATGCAGGACTTCCTAGTACAGCTATTATAATTGTCAGGGTTAAAGATTCAACACCAATTCCTTAACATACAAAATATGAAAACAAAAGAAGAATTAAAACTTTATTTCGAAAATGGAGATATTCCAAGACAGGAAGATTTCTGGGCATGGCAGGACTCATACTGGCATAAAGAGGAAAAACTGGATAAAACATCACTTGCCTTCCCAGCTTATGAAGAATTTGTCTATTCCTCTACAGATAATACAGAAATTATTGGACTCGGAAAAAGGATTACTTTCCCTGAAGGAATCAAAGTTATTGGAGGTTTCTCATTTATTCCAGCTGGTAAAAACTTTATTACTCAGGTTACTTTTCCCAGCACATTGGAAAAAATAAAATCCAGTGCTTTCGCTCTCCAATACCTAACAGGGACTTTAAAAATACCTGGATCCTGTAAAATAATTGAAGCAGCAGCATTTGGCAGCTATAGTGCTAACCTATCACAATTAATACTCGAAGAAGGTATAGAAACAATTGGGATAGGAGCATTTCAATTTAATGGTGGTAAAAATCTAAAAAATTTATACATCCCGAATTCCGTCAAATCCATAGGAGAAAATGCTTTTAATATTCCTTCATTACAAACCGTTTCTGCCAAAGCAGGACTAGACCTTAGCAAAGCTGGAATTCCAGCAACTGCTACAATTACATATAGATAACAGTAAAAAATGAAAACAAAACAAGAATTAAAACAATATTTCGAAAACGGAGACATCCCCAATCAGGACGAATTTTGGGAATGGCAGGAATCCTATTGGCATAAAGACGAAAAGATTCCATTGGATAAATTAGCTTATGATTTTTCCAAAAAAGCGGATCTTGTAGACGGAGTCGTTCCTGCTTCACAATTACCAAGCTACGTAGATGATGTCTTAGAGTTTGATACCTTTTCTGGCTTACCTCAGCAAGGCGAATCCGGAAAGATTTACATTATCAAAGACACCAATAAACTCTACAGATGGACTGGTGCAAGATATATTGATATCACCCAAGGAGAACTTTCAACCCTACAATCCGCAACAGACAGAGGAAATGAAACCACAAATTCTATTAAAGTACAGGGAATAAGTTACGGCGGCTCTTCTCAACAGAATAATATTATAATCGGCGATAATATAGAAGGACTCAATTTTCAGGCCAGTAATACGATTTCAATAGGTAAAAATTCTAAACCAAGTGGTTCAGATCATCTCATTATTGGAAACTCAACATGTGTTACATCTGATAGCAGTTCTATAGGAAATACAGTGATTGGTAACTCCACTTATTCAAATGGTTTATATTCATCAGATAATACTGTTATCGGGTATAGCACCTTTAATAATGCTAAAAATAGCAATGGAAATACCATTATAGGAACTTATGCTGCAAGTTCAGGCGGAGAAGGAAATAACCAAAATATTATTTTAGGTCAAAATGCAGGTTCCTCGCTCTCTTCTGGTTCAAGCAGTAATATTATAGTGGGAAATAATTCTGTATTTGCCAACACTCAATTACAAAACAGTTTATATCTTCACAATAATAATTCAGGTAAAAATGTCACCCTATCCGACGCTTTAATCTCCGGAAATTTCGTAGACCGATATGTAAATCTGAATGGTAAACTTTCAATTACTCCTAATCAGATTCCAGCAGCAGATGCTAGTTATACTAAAAATATCGTTGCAAGACCTGACGGAACATTCGGCTGGGAAGACAAAACCAGCTCAGAATTTATTTCATTAGGCGGAACAAGCTTCAACAAACCTGTGACAGGAAATATTGTTATCAAAAGCAGCAGCAAAGGAAGTATTGGAAGCACAACACTTTCCTCCGGAAGTATTTTCTGCTTAGACAATACAGATAAGGGAACCATTATAGATACCTTATCACTTAAATTCCTTGAGCCCGGATCCGGTGTTGTTGCTGAAATGACATCCAACGAGATTATTACAGAAAATATATACACTATTACTTGTCATGCAACGAATGCAAGAGGGTTATCAGGAGGAGCATTAGATTATACAGATAATGTAAAAGATCTTGACTACATCCAAAAAAAATACGCTGATAAACAACATTCCTACACTAAAGAAGAAGTAAAAACCGGTGGGTTATGGATTGATAATAAACCTATTTACAGAAAAACAGTTGTTTTTACCCAAATTCCAGATGAAGGAATTATTAGGATAGACAAAATTTTTGAAGACATGGAAATGATCGTTTCCAACCAAATGTTTACAGAATGGTATGATATGAAAGCAGACTTTGCAGGTAACCAGCTCAGAAACGAAGCTTTTATCTCCCTACAAAAAGAGTTTGTACAGTTTCAGCTTAAAAATTATCCAACTTACAATTATTCTGCAATCAATTCCTTCACTCTAACTCTTGAATACACGAAAAAAAGAGATCAACCGGTGTACTAATATCCCATCATCAAACAAAAAAAACATAAACAAAGTATTTAAAAATGGCAACAGAAAACACACAAAATAACACTCCACAAACACTTTTCAGATTTGTGAGCTTAAGAAATCCACAACTTACTGAAACTAAAAAACTAAATCTCGGATTCATTCACAGACCTTCCGGACTTACAGGCTCATTTGATGTAGCAGTAAACCCTAAAGATCCTGCTTTATTAAAATTCAAAGCTTTGGAAAAAGCGGTGAAATCTTTCAACCCTGTAGGATATAAAACGGAACAGGAAATTGAATCAGGTGCATTATCTGATGTTTTAAAAATCGGTAGAAAAATTGCTAAAAAAGAAACCCTTTCCGCAGCCGATGAAGCTACAGCTAAAAGCCTTTACAACTCTAATGCTATTCAGAGCAAATTAGGAGAAATCTGGGATAACCTGATCTATCAGACTGTAACCCAGGATAATTTTTACACAAAAGAAGCACTTGTTCACATTCTAAGAGCCCTTCACTTGGGATATGTGGCCAATCTGCCTGTAACTCCAGAACTCACAAAGATTAACGGAAATGATCTTAAAGCTAAAGCTCTTGAAGCCAGAGTTGTACTTCCTATGAAGCTTTTAGGTGATGGATATGAAGGTGATGGAAACACAACACCTCCATCCCCGTCCGGAAATGCTTTTCAGGTCAATGTATCCTCAGTAGGACAAGGCGTTATCAATGGTACTCCTATTCCAGCAGCAGTGAAGCAACAGCTAAAGGTAGATGGACAAGAGATTGCAGAAAGATCAATCCTTAGCCTCGACAGAAATCAGCTGGTTGCATTAAGGACAGAGCTTGAAAAAATGCAGAAATTATATTTCAGTATTAAAGCAAAAGCTTATGATGCAGCTTATAAACAATATCTGGATGCTAATCAGGCTGGTATTGCCGCTTACAATGCACAACTGGCAAGCATTAATGCTCAGATTGACAAAGGAACTCTATCTCCTGAAGAAATTGAGGCTCTTTATGTAGCTTTAGACAGGTTAGCAGTTCCTGCGTTTAAATTTGAATATAAAAACGAACTTAACTTTGAAGATATAATTGCGAAGCTTCCAGCTGCTTTACTTGAAGTATTTATTAAGAATTTCACGCTGGTCAACAACGGATTACCTACAGAAAGAGAATTAGATTTTTCTAAAATTGAATTTGTATCGGATAAAGAAATCCTTATTGATAAAGTTCCGGTATCCATTACAGAGGAATATGACACCTTCCTTGAAGTTTTTGAAACTATTGATGAGCAAACGACATCCAAAACACAGGAACTATTTGCAAAATCCCCTATTCATCAAATGGAGTATGCAAAGATCGGAAGTGTTCTGGTACCTGTAGCCAATAAAATTACCTATACCGAAATCTCAGGAACATACTATTTAAAAGTAGTCTCCAGAAAAGCAATGTTACTTACATTGAATATTGTAACGTTCTACTATAATACAGACAGTGATTCCCTGGCATTGTCCTCTGCTATTATGGAAGTTATTGGTGACAAACAGGAAAATATAAGTATACCTGCCACAAGCATTGTTGATGGAAAAGTTGTTTTCCCGCCTGCTTTGAATCACATGAGAAATGTATCAAAAGTAAGGATCAATTTATATTTTAAGAACGGAGAACATACTGTAGTAGAGCACGCCACTGCTCCAAATCAGGAATATACCGGAAAGTTCACATTCAAAACGATGGTAGATGATGGTGAAGGCGAAGGCGGCGGAAATACTGGCGGTGGCACTGGTGAAGGAGGTGGAAATACAGGTGGAACCACTCCACAACCAGGGACATTTATCCCTAAACATTTCGGAGTAAAAAGATTGGGGATTGCAGATTACCTTAAAGTAGTACAGTCTACCCATGCTTATATACCAGGGGAAGTTACGCACATCGAAAACGTAATGGCCAAAGAATTTAAGCAAAAATCAACAAGAAGGTTAAGAAGAAGTGAAATTCAGACCACAACTTCAAAATCTACGGAAAGAGAAACGCTGAGTGACACAACCACTACTACAAGAAATGACATGCAGTCTGAAGTAGCGAATGTTATTCAGCAGGACATCAATACTGAAGCACACTTCAGATATGGTGGTATGGGTAAATCTTTTGAAATCGGGGGAAGCTTTGCGGCTCATAACTCCAAAGAGACCAGTACAAGGCAGGCTATGGAAAAATCCCAGGAAATTACGGCAAAAGCGACAGAAAGAATCCTGACCAAAGTAGCAGAAGAAAGAATTGAAAAAATTATCGAAGAATTTGAAGAAAATAATGCGCATGGTTTTGATAACAGAAATGGAGACAAGCATGTAGTAGGAGTATACAGATGGGTTGATAAAAAAATGAAAAATCAGATTTACAACTATGGTAAGCGTACCATGTTTGAATTCATGGTTCCAGAACCGGCAAGGTTACATAATCTGGCAACACCTTCTATAGCTGCAGATAAACTTAAAGTTCCTGTTGACCCAAGAAAAGCAAATGACGAATGGAAAATGCCGGATTTTAAAACAGCTACAAAAGAACAGCTTCTGCGCTGGGCTCAACATTACGGAGTTACTTTAGCTGAAATGCCAAAAGCAAATATCACTGAAGATCAGTATCACGAAGACGGTGCAGGAGCTTCAGCATGGGAAATGAGGACTGCTCAAATATCTGTCCCTCAGAATTATATATGTACTCATTATAATGTCCGTTATTCTTATCAGGAAAGCAAAAAAAAGGGAAAAATCAGAATCAACAATAGTGATGAACTAACAGCACATGAAGATACTAAAACGTTCCCTGCTAATGCTGTAACAAAGTTCACATTTACCTACTACCTTTATTTTATTGGTCGTGTTTCATTTAACATTACAAAATACTGTACCCTTTCTGAGGAATTCATAGAATCCTGGAAAAAAGAAGGCTTTGAAGCAATTATTAAAGCGTATGAAGAAGCGTATGCGGATTTCCTTGTTAAGCAAAAAGAACTGGATGATAAAGCAAAAGCAGATTCAGAAGCGGCGAGTGAGAAAAAAGACAGCCTTGGAAACTTCTACCGTTCTATGGAATCAGTAATTCTGAAACACAACTGTATTGCTTACTTACTACAAGACTATGGAAGTTTAGGTAAAAATCTTACCAACAATGCCAAAACAATGCAGGACTTCAGTATTATTCTAAATGATGATCTTGATCAGTATACTGCTTTAGCTAAGTTCATGGAGCAGGCATTCGAATGGAACATTATGGATTATACTTTCTATCCATACTATTGGGCTGATAAAAAAAGATGGCAGGATATGTATCTTTCTCAAAATACGGACCCATTATTCAGAAGTTTCCTACAGGCAGGTATGGCCAGAGTCATTGTGACTGTTAAACCAGGATTTGAAGATGCTGTACAATTCTTTATGTCTACAGGTAGAATCTGGAGCGGCGGAGAGGTACCGGTAATCGGAGATCCAATGTACCTGAGTATTGTAGATGAATTGCGTGAGCCGGTAGGAGTAAACAAGGAAAACCATGGATTACCGTACTTCCAACTTCCCTGAACATTCTACAGGAAGGTTCTGCAGGCTTAGAAACTCTTACAGCGTTGCCATTTACTAAGGAAAATCCCGAAGAATTTGAAGTTCCTTCTGACGTAGTTATAGAGGATGTCAATTTTAAAAAGAATAATAACCTACTTGGTGTTCAAAATTCTGGAACATCTTCAGAAAAAATCATTTCCGGAGACTGGCAATAATTCAATTATCAATCAACCAATTACTAAAATAAAAAATATGTCCAATATAGGAAAAATCATAAGGGTAAATATACTACCTCCACAACAGGAAAGAGAGAATAATGTCATTTATCAAGTAGCTGAACCAGGTTCAGCTACTTATAAAGACTATGCAATTGATGAAAATGGAGATCTGAAAACGGCTGCTGTTGGTCTTCAAACAGAAGATTTAAAAGATAGCATGATCAGTATTTCCGACCCGGAACTATTGGCTGTCGGGATCAATACTCAAAAAAAATATAATGCAGACACCAAACAAAAGCTTGAAAATAAAATAAATAAGCCTGCTCAAGATGGAAATCTTCAGGATTACCCAAAAGTTTTAGGTATGGATCAGAATGGAAATACAGCCAAACTACCTGCCGGAGATTTAGGAAAAATATTGCTAATTCAGCTTTGACCTCCACAACAGGAGCAGGGTTAACATTGGGAGACCGATGGGGCATCAATACCTCTGGCCGCCCCTACTCAGTTACAGGGCTGGCAGATGTTTCCGGTGATGTGCAATTTAATACATTAATGGCTCAAAATGCTTCTGGTCAGATTGGAAAAACGAATGGAAAACAACCTTTTATGGCACTTCCGGCATCATTAAATGATAGTGAAAAGATTTCATGGAGAAAAGCAATGCGCTTGTCAAACGAAATTTATTCTACAGGCCAGCCAAGAATCGACAGTGTTATTCTCCCATTCATAGATAACTCGTTAACCTTTACACAGTACATCACATTAATTGGTCTGAATTTGTTTGTAGACAATCAGACGCCCAATGCAAAACTTGTCATGAAACGTGTAAAAGATATTAATGGAAATCTTTTAACAACTCCCGAAGAATACAAAATTGATAATTTCAATGTCCTTCAAAACATGCCCAATGTTTTAAACTTTGGATTGAAATGGAATGAATATCCCCAGGGCTATTACCAGTTCTTTTGCACCCACAATCTGCTTACCAACCTAAGCAGCCCAGAACTTTTAGTGAAACAAGGGATTACGTTTACAACACTAAATCCTGTTTGGCAAGATTTAACAGGAACTGCACAGGTAGATGGCAATAACAACATTGTGCTACCAGCTGGAGGAAGTGCAAGGACCAATGTTTTGATCAACACACCGCAGATGATCAATGGTTTTGTTGTAAAATGTTCTGTTGCTACTTCTGTAACCAATTTTGGAGCTAATTTCGCAGGTCATACACGTTTCACGATGAAAGGAGATGATGGCTTGGAGTATGGAGTCACATTAACCGGAAGTTTAGATTTCTATCCTGAAGCTGTAGGCGGATTCAATACAAAAGTGGATGTATTATACATATCCTACTATAATGGTCTCCTTACTTTAGCTGCTGAAGTAAATGGAAGAACTCGTATATTTTCCGTCACTTCTATACCTTCCAAACCCAGATATTTTTACGCAGTCCGCGCAGAAGGAGGTGTTGGCTCATTCACTGCAAAACCTACTGAATTATTATTGCTGTAAAAATAGCAAAGAATTATTATTAAAGAAGGCAGACTTAAAAACTCTGCCTTTTTTATTAATCTTTAAAATTATTAAAAATGAAAAACACAGATTATAAAGATGTTTTTGACATTGGTAATGAAGCATTATCAATGGATAATAAATTCCCTTTCCCTGCATTTCCTTCATTTAAAAATGCTTTTACTATAGGAGAAAATATACGTGGAATGAGTAATGTAAGTCCTTTGGCAACGGTAAAACTGTTTAACCAATCAGCAGAAGATATACAATCAAAATATTATCCGGATGGAAACCCACCGATAGAAGGCTCTTTTACCTACATTCCTGATAACGGAAGTGATTTAACATCGGTAATCAAAACGACAGTTAAGGACTTCTATTATTATGGTGTAAAGGATGTTAAAAATTTTGCTTTTAAAGTCATCATATTTTCTTCTACAGAAGCAACAAAACTTAAAGAATGTTTTGAAGTTTCAAACCCTAAAGGCAGAGAAATCTTAATATTTGTAGAGGATAATTCTAAAGACAATATTAGTGGAACTTATGGAGCAATAAAAATTTCAGAAGAAGTATTAACGTTTTTGAATTCAAAGAAAAGACTTGCCTATGACGTCTATAACAATACTGAAATTTATAAAGAAATAAAGGCTGTAGTTCCTGAACTGACGGATGATCAGATAAAAAGCCTTTTACAAAAAGGATATATTGAAGACACTCGGATTGATGTCGCCAAAACATACTTCAAAGTTGCTTCTTTCTTTTCCAGCGGAATTTCTTTCATCCACCCTAGCCTCGGGATTCTAACAAATGATGCAATGAGAGCTGCTACAAGTTCCATTCTTGAAAAAGTTATTGAAACTATTGAAGAAGCACGACTTGAAGAGAACAGATGGCAACCAGATGCTCCAGAACTTGAAAATGGTCAAATTGACAAAAATTATAGATATAAACCCATTATTTCGTCAGGAGCAAATACGAATGGAGCAGTGAATTTCACTAAGATTAGTCGCATTTTAAAAACAATGCTAATTGAGCAAAACAATTTAGTAAAACAATCACTGCATATTAGTAAAGATTTTAAATACAATAACCCACCAAAAGGCTTGTTGGAGATTTTATATAAATCATATTTGGATGCATACTACATTATGGATGATATAGCTTCTAACTTGGAAAATATATCTGATATTGAGATTCTAAAATACGGAACAAAAGTATATAATGCCCTACTATGTGGTATATGGAACAGTCTTATAGATGCAGTATCAGCTTTATTTTCAATGATAAAAATGATATATGATGGAATTACATTGGGTAAAGATTTTGTTCAGAATATAGATAAATATCTTCCTATTCTTTTAGAACAATTTGATGAGATCATCCAAGCTATTAAAAATCTTAGCATTGATGAAATTATAAAATATGTTTATGGAAAATTGAAGAAAATAAAACTTACTTTTGATCCTATACCTTGTGCTTATTTGCTTGGTTATATTTATGGCTTCATTATTTCATTAATTATTGAAATAATTGTAGGAACTCTTGTTAGTGGTGGAACATTAGATATTCCCATCATAATACAAAAAATTGAAGAAACGATTTTTGGTATTTTTAGATTAGGATGGGGTATTGTAAAAGGAGCTGTCACTAAAATAAGAACATTCACTAAGTTTATTGTTAAGTCAGTCAAAAATGTAATTGAGGGATTTCAAGAGCTTCTGACTTTCTTAAAAAAAGGTTGGCCAACCATAAAAAAAAGTATTGATGAATCTTTTGAAGGAGTATCTCTGATAAAAAGAGGACGATATATAGGTCAGGTTTTAGAGGAGGCAGATATTATTCTTCTTGAAAGGTTTCTTAAAAATTTTAAAGTTGATCTTCAATTAGGAAAAGCAAAAGGCATTGTAGAGGTAGATGGATATTTTTATCCATCAGGAAATGTTGTTACATTAAAACCCAATCAAGCCGCTATGTTTATTACAGATGGAATAAGTATGAAATTTGTTATAAGAGAGGATGCCACTACATATGAAGTTTTGCATGAATTAATGCACTTTAGAGACTGTATGAAAACAGGAAAAAAAGCATTTTTAAAAAAACCTTTAGTAGACAAAGAAAAGTATGTATATGATAAAGTTATCGAATACAAACAGTATATAAATAGAAGAGAGCTAAAACATGCCGAAAATTATGTTAACTATAACCTCAAAGAGGCATCTGTAACGGATAAAGTTGGTAATCCAGTAGTAGAAGTCCTACCTTTCAATTTAAATGATATTCCTAAAAAAAGGCAAAGAATAAATATAAATAAAATTTTAAATCTAAAATAATGATTACAAAGGAAAAAGCACTAGAAATTGTTAAGCAATACTTACAAAATCGAAAAAGAGAATATGTAT
This sequence comes from Chryseobacterium tructae, assembly GCF_030409875.1. Classification (NCBI taxonomy): domain Bacteria; kingdom Pseudomonadati; phylum Bacteroidota; class Flavobacteriia; order Flavobacteriales; family Weeksellaceae; genus Chryseobacterium; species Chryseobacterium tructae. Next base: position 396,402 of record NZ_JAUFQR010000003.1, read on the forward strand.
CCATTGCAGAAAAGGATAAAATTTACATGGAAAATAAAGTTGTAGAATATGGAAAATATGAGGATATTAAGCGAAATGTTTTTGTTGTCAGTTATAAAATTGAAGGATATCAGGAACCCATCCCTCATTTTGTTATTGTAGATGCTGAGGAAGGAGAAGTCCTTTTTACTTCAACACCTCATGGTTATGCTGAGGAATGGGAAGACGAAGAAGAATTGTAAATCACTCCAGATTTTAAGAGATATAGTGATATTAATTTTCAATATTGTTTCTCCAAAAAAAATAAAACACGACACGTTTTGTCGCATTAAGCCCATATATTTGTGGTACAAAGTTTTACCATGAAAAAAGATTTTTATCTGACAAGATATGCCTTAATTATTAAAAGATTAGAAAGTTCTCCGGCCACCTATTCACAGCTGGAGGACTATCTTTTAAATTCTTTTGAATTCCAGGATGCTGGGATCAAAAGCTACTCTATCCGTACCTTGCAGAGAGATATCCGTGAGATATCCGATCTTTTCAATCTTTCCATTCATAATAAGAAAAAAGGGGACAATAGATATTATATTGAGAGCCGTCCTATTATGGAAGTGGATGAATATAATCAAAAACTATTGGAATCTTTCCAGGTAAGCAATGCCCTGAATCTTCACCCTGATTTTTCAAATTTCATTTTCTTTGAAAGCCGTAAACCTACTGGTATAGAAAATTTTTATGATTTGTTTTTCGCCATCCGTAATAAAAGAGTGGTAACCTTTGAACATTACAATTACAAAAACAAACTGATGACTTCCAGAAAGGTTCATCCTCTAGCCTTAAAAGAATCTAAAGACAGATGGTACCTCATCGCTATTGATACTAAGGATAAGATTTTAAAGTCATTTGGATTAGACAGAATCAATTACCTGGATGTGGCTAAAAACCAATTCCGAGAAAAATACAAATATAACTTCAGAGAACACTTTAAAAATGCCTTCGGAGTGATGAATCTGGCAGAACAGAAACCACAGAATATTGTCTTAAAATGCAGTCGCCACCAGGGAGAATATATCAGAAGTTTCCCACTTCACCAATCACAAAAAGAGACAAAAGAAACTCCGGAAGAAATCTATTTTGAGTTTTTTCTCCACCCTACTTATGATTTTATGCAGGAGATTTTATCCTATGGAAAAGAGGTAACGGTTTTAGAACCGAAAGGTTTAGTTGATGACATTCGCACTCACCTTCAGGAATCATTAAACCGCTATCTTGAAAGCTAAGAGATCATCAATAGTTCTCATATTTTTTAGTTATATTTACATAAATATCCCCTATTGAGAACGTCATTCATTTGTATCTTTTGTATGATTTCTTCTTTTTGCTTATCTCAGCAGAAGGAAGAATTCCGATTGGTAAAAAACTATTATAACCAGCACAGAAGTATGCTGAATAAAGAGTTTAAGAAAAAATTTGATGCAGAATCCGATACCTTTAAAAAAGCGGCTATAAAGGGTGATTTTCTTTTTTTTATGAAAAAGATGGACAGCATTGAAAATACAGCAATGATCGGTGCTTTGCTGAGGGTAAGAAATCTTGAAGACCTTCAATCCATAAAAAAAACAAAAGATCTCTCTGCTGAAAAATCTTTTCAGGTAGAAAAAGTCGCTGATTATCCCGGAGGAATCAATACACTGAGACAGGAAGTGGCTGATCTCCTGTATATTGACGGGGTGTATTCTGAAGAGAAAACGGTAAAGACAGATGTTGCCTTTATTGTGGAAAAAGATGGCAGTATAAGCAATGTACATGCCCAGGGAGACAATTTTACTTTCAACAGACAGGCTGAAATTGCCCTCTACTCTCTTGCTCAAAGGTTTTCTCCGGCAACCTTTAAAGAGGATCCTACCATATACCGTTTTAAAATCCCACTAACGCTAACAATGACCGAATAATGAAAAAATACTGCAGCTTTTTACTGCTATTCATCCTTAATTTTTATTTTTCGCAGCAGACAGACGGTTTTAGACTTATTAAAGAAAAATATGAATCTGATATTCAAAAAATAAAAAATGAATACCTGGATCAGGTCTCAAAAGTACCTTTAAGAAAACAAGCTAAAATGGCTCTGAAAAAAGACAGGGAGCTATACGATCGGGAAGTTAAAAGAGATCAGGAGTATCAGAAAGAACTTGAAAAGCTACAAGCTTCTTATCCTATAGCTGATTCCAACTTAATAACTCCCAAAGATGATGAAGTTGATAACCTCCCTAAATATCCCGACGGGATGGATGCTTTCAAAAAAGAAGTCATTAATAACTTTAATAGTGAAGCTGTGACTGGTAAAGGTACAATCCAATGTAGTGTAATATTTATCATCGAAAAGGACGGGAGTATTATTACAGCAAAAGGCTTTGGTGAAAACCAAAATTTTAATAGACAGGCTGAGCTTGCAGTGCTGCTCACTCAAAAGAAATGGGAGCCTTGTCTAAAGAACGGACAACCTCAAAGGTCCCGGATGAGAGTTCCTTTAACATTAAACTTTGATTAAATGTTCACTGACGAATACTATATGAAAATGGCTCTGCAGGAAGCAGAGGCCGCTTTAGAACAAGATGAGGTTCCTATTGGATGTGTGGTAGTTGCCAACAATCGTGTGATTGCAAGAGCTCATAATCTTACTGAGACCTTAAATGATGTGACTGCTCATGCAGAAATGCAAGCGATAACTGCTGCTGCGAATTTCCTAGGCGGCAAATATTTAAAAGACTGTACATTGTATGTAACGATGGAACCATGTGTCATGTGCTCAGGAGCCCTTTCATGGTCACAGATCTCCAAAGTGGTCATTGGAGCCAGAGATGAACAAAGAGGTTTCATCAATAAACACCTTTCTTTACATCCTAAAACTGAAATTATTACAGGCATTATGGAAAATGAATGCTCTTCCATTGTGAAAGACTTTTTTAAAAGCAAAAGATAATTCAAAATCTTTAAAAAGTCCCTTTTGACAAACATAAAAAAATCAGAGAATGTGATATTCTCTGATTTTTATTTTTATAAGGTTGTACCTACACAATTAGTCTTTAAAAATAGAATACATGGCAAGGTCAAAATATTCATCATCTTTTTTGGCATGTTGCTTCAAAAGAGCTTCCTGCTTCATCCCTATTTTTTCCATAATTTTCCCCGAAGCAGGATTGTGAAGAAAATGAGTCGCATAAATTTTATTAAGACCCAGTTCCTTAAAGCCAAAATCTACAATAGCTCTCGCGGCTTCGGTTACATATCCTTTGTTCCAGTGAGGAATTCCGATCCAATATCCCAATTCTGCCTTATCATCCTCTCTGTCATGAAGCCCAATAGCACCTATAAGTTCCTCTTCTTTATTTCTAATTCCAAAGGTAAAACCAGTTTTATCCTCAAAAACCTCTTTGGACATTTCCACCCAAAGCTTAGCATCATTTTCTGTATAAGGATACGGAATATTAGACGTAAGATCCGAATAAATTCTATGTTCAAGAAATTCAACAATAAAAGGAATATCCTTCTCTTCCAACTGTGAGAGAATAAGTCTTTCTGTTTCTAATTTTGGAAATTCTTTTAATTCTTTCATATTTTGTTCATGATTATATTTGAGTACCAAGTTGACCTTACCTCAACTGTTTTGGATGATACTTATAGATCTTTTCCAAGGAAGTAAAGCCCTTTCAAGGTATGCAGCCTGTCCATTACATGGATCTTATCTGTTAAAGGCTTATATACATGAGAAACCCCTCCTGTTGCTACAACAAAGCAGTCATCATTTACCTCATCATTAATACGATTAATGAAACCTTCTACCATTCCCAGAAAACCATATACCATTCCGCTTTGCATACAAGTAACAGTATCCAGCCCAAGCACTGATTTTGGTTTTTTCAGTTCAATATCAGGAAGCTGAGCCGTCTGACTGATTAAAGAATTTAAAGAAGTTACAATTCCCGGAGCAATAATTACGCCTAAGGTTTCTCCAGTTTCTGCGACACAGCTTGCTGTAAGCGCCGTTCCAAAATCAATCACAATCTTTTTCCTATTGGGATAAAGATTATGGGCAGCTACAAGATTGGCATAAATATCCGTTCCCATCTGCTTTGACTTTGCTTGTACCCCTGAAGGAGTTGCGCGATCAACAATGACCGGAGTAATTCCGTGAATCTTCTTGATTCCTGAACTCATCACTTTGGTAAGCTGAGGTACTACAGATCCGATGATTACTTTCTCTATTTCTTTTGGTTCCACTTTATAGGTCTGATAAAGCATCAGCATCTGTACATAAAGCTCGTCTGCCGTTCTGTAAGGCTTTGTATTGATTACCCAGGAATATCACAATTATCACCATTAAAAAGGCCAAATCTGATATTGCTGTTCCCTACATTGATTACAATTGAATTCATTTCTATTTTAACAGGCTAGGATTTGAAAAAATTTGAATCCCAAATTTATAAAAAAATAAAAGGAGTATTTACAAATACTCCTTTTATCTCTATGTTTATCTTTTTATTTTACTTCTACAAAGTTATCTGCCATATTAACATCTGCAAGTCTCTGGCTGAAATCAATTCCTAGTACAGACAATTGGGATTTTGTATAAGGAACAGTGATCGTATACTCTTTCTGAGTCCAAGGCCAGTAAGGCATCGTTTTGAATTCACCGTAAGTATCTTTTTCTTTCCAGGTATGTGTCATGTTCAATGGAATCTGATAAGTAACAATCTTCTTATCGGTTGTCATTACACTGAAATCAATTGGCATAGGAACCTGACCGTTATTCACAAGCGTAATCGTGGTAGATTTTGCTTCATACTTTACATCCTTAATTCCGTAATCAATTGTTTTCGTTGTATTGATCCAGTAATTGTGGAACCATTTTAGATCCATTCCTGAAACTTTTTGAGCAATATGAAGGAAATCTCTGTCAGACGGGTGCTTCATGCTCCACTGGTCATAATATTGCTTTAACGTTTCTGCAAGATTCTGCTCGCCCATAATATACCCTAACTCTACCAAGTACAACTCTCCTTTTACATAAGAAGCATAGGTATAAGCAGTTCCGTTGTCATGGTGATCTCCTAACCAAACTGCAGGTTCTTCAATTCCTTTTTTAACAAAGTTTCTGTAAGCATCCAATCTTTCCACAAAAGGATTAGGCAGTTGCTCTGGAAACAACTGGTGCATGGTATACCCTTCTGCATAGCTTGTAAACCCTTCATCCATCCATGGACGAACTGATTCATTAGTAGCAAGCATTTGCTGATACCATGAGTGAGAGCCTTCGTGAGCCATTAAACCCATTAAGTCTTTAATATTTTTAGCTTCTCCAAGGATCATTGTACACATTCCATATTCCATTCCACCGTCACCTCCTTGAATAAAGGCATAAGTAGGATACACATATTTCCCGAAGTGAGAATTCATGATCTGGAAATATTTGTAATATAAGGCTGAGCTTCACCCCAAGCTTTAGTTTTATCATTTTTTTGATATACCAAATATACTTTTGGTCCTTCCGGAATAGTAAAGCTTTCTACAGAATAATCCCTGTCTGCACTCCATGCAAAATCAAGAATATTTTTTGCAGTCCATCTCCAGGTTGCTTTTTTATCTTTTTCTGCTTTGATCTTTGCAGCAGCATCATACCCTTTTACTTCCGTTGGGTTTTCAAGAATCCCTCCTGCTCCCACTACGTAATCTTTGTTGATTTTAATATTCACATCAAAATCTGAGAACGGTGCATGAAACTCTCTTCCTAAGTAATCAAAAGTTGCCCAGCCATCATAATCATATTCAGCAATTTTTGGATACCACTGCGTCATCGTCATATCAACCCCTTCTCTATTGTTTCTTCCACTTCTTCTGATCTGCTGAGGAATCACAGCATCCCAATCCATAGTAAATGTAGTGGTAGAGTTTGGCTTGATAGGTTCAGCAAGATATACCTTCATAATGGTTTCCTGAACTTCAAATTTCAGATCCTTTCCATTCTGCTTAATCCAGTGAATATTCTGAGCTCCTTCCTGATCTTTGGAATAGAAGACAATGTTGAAATTCCATTTTTCTGCAACCTTCCGTCACCATTTTTCCCTTGGGAAGATACCCTCTGATCCATCATGGAATTGGGCTTAAATGCATTCCAATACAAGTGGAAATAGACCACATTCAGCTCATCTGGTGAGTTATTGGTATATTCTAAGGTTTGTTTTCCCTGATAGGTAAATTTTTCAGCATTGACATCAATATCCATCTTGTACTTCGCAGCCTGCTGATAATAAGCTCCTTGCTGAGCCTGGAATTGTGAAATGATAAACGCAAAAATGATTGCAGCCGATTTTCTCATTTAAAATTTTATTTTTTCTAAAGGTAGGTAATTTAAACAAAACCCTCAAATACGGAATTATACGAGGGTTTTGTACTGTTTTAATATGCTTTTTAGATGTAGTTTTATTTGATTTGTTAAATAAACTTTAAAATATTTTTTAACCATGGATAGCATGGTTTTCACAGCTCAATATGGATATCACCCATGCAACCACTACAGCTATTGATCTCGCAATAATTTCCTGATCAGAGTAATCTGTCCCAGATGATAATATGCATGTTCTATCATCCCATCAATATTTCTCTGATATGTCCCATACTTTTCATCAACAAATACCTCTTCAAGTTTTGAATCCGGCATGTTTTCTAATAACTCTGCAAGCTTTTCAGCATCCATCCACAGTTTATTCAACAGACTTTCCCACTGTTCCTGGGATTCTATTGGCGGAAGATTAAAGCTATATCGGTCTTTTATTTCCAATGTTCCCCCTTCAAAGACAGGGATAATTCCGGCAATATAATAATCAATATGAAAAGTGAGCATGGCAATTGTATTTAAAGTACCAATCTTGGTTACAGCTTGTTCCCAGGTTACATCAGAAAGCTGATCTTTAAAATTGGTATTGGCAATCCATAGACCATCAAGCATGACCTCTCTGAATCTTTTGACTAATTGTGATACAGAACTCATAGTAAATTATCTTTTTTTCTAAAGATAAGTAATTAAAGCTTGGGCTTTTTAAGTTCACATTTCTATTAACCTTGTCAAGGCTCTCTTTAAAAACCAAAAAACCTCAACTGTAAAAAAACAGCTGAGGTTTATATTATCATTAGAAATTATAATTATTTCTTAGCAGAAGCTTCTTTCTTTCCACTTCTTAAGATCTTTTCAAGGATTCTTAAAGTAATCAGATAGGTTGGTTTTACTCCTGTAAGACCTAACCCCCCTGAAGATAGAGTACTTCCTGTCTCCAAAGGATTATCCGAAGCGTAATAAGCATAGCAAACGAACAAATCTGGTGAAATATGATGTCTGATTTTAGAGGCTACCTGAATTGCTTTTTGGTAATGCGCTCCTTCCATTTCAAGACCAATTGCTTTCCATGAAGTATTCATAAAGTAGGATAAAATATCCTTATTCTGAAGTGATGTTCCTAAAACAGTAATCATCGGACCTTCAAAAGCCTTCAGTTCATCATCATTAAAATCATCAAGTTTCAATGCATTTTCAAAAGGATAATTATCTGCTGTTCCTTCAAAGATGTGAGAAGTAGGAATCATAATATCTCCTTTTTCCCCGGTAAGAATACCTGCTTTACCCATAATGGAAACAGATTTTACATGCATCATGTATACCTCGCCTTTATGTTCATAAGGTTTCAGCAATTCATCCATAACCTCAAAAGCCTGCTCTCCGAAAGCATAGTCGAATACCATCACCACATCATCTCCTGTAAATTTACAATCTGCAAATGGGGTATTTTTTAGATTTGTTTTACTAAGGTCTATAATTTGTACATCAATATTACTTCCGCTTTTATCTGCAATATGAATCATTCCTTCATCCATAGCAAATTTTAACACCTTGTCACGAAGCTCTTTTTTATTGGAGATTTCTTCATACAGCTTATAATCTACCTCATTGTTATGCTTCTTTTTAAGGGCATCATTCGCATACAGCATATTTTTTACGGAGTGCATATTGGCTGAAATAATATGCAGCGGACGAGTGTGAAGATTGTTCTCAAATAAAACTTCTTTCACTTTATTCGCCCATTTCTCACCAAAATAGTGGTGTCCTACTCTTTCCTTTAATATAGCACTGAAATGAATTTCTCTTTCCGTAGTTCCTTTTGCATCTTCAAGACTTACTTTTGCCAGATTATAGATAATTTTAAATAAACGGTCTGGGTTATTATCATCACCAAAAGTATTATAAGCTCTTAATGTTTCATCAAAAGATCTTCCTATTAAAGAAGAAAGATGAATCAAGGCTACTTCTTTTTCTTTTCTGCTGAATTTCTTCTCTCCCTTCACTACTTCTTCAATAATTTTGAAGGCACGTGTTGGTTTCCAGTTTTCATCCTGGATGAATGCCAGGTTACGGATTTTATCAGCTTCTATAAATAGGAAGGTAAGGTGGGTAAGAATGTCATAAATTTCGGAACGGCCCAAAAGAACCTCAATATTCATCTGGTGTTCGTCTATTCTATAACAGTTTCTTCTTCTTTTCTTTGGAACAATAGGTTCGAAACTTCCTTTATCAAACCCTTCATCAGATGTAAGATGAATAAAAGCACATTCTTCAATCCCTTCCGGAAGCCTGTCTAATACATACATTAGACCATCAAGTTCTAATTTACTCGGAACACTCATGGTTCCATAAATTTCTGGATTGATGGTTTTCAACAAGCTTCTGATACTTTCTCCTGAAACACCTGCTGGTTTGAAAAATCCTCTATAAAATAAGTGTCTCATAGAGATATATAGTCTTTCAATAGCTTCTGTTGTTTCTCTTGCTCTAGAATTTGTCATAAAATAAATTTCACACAAATATACGAAATCTTTGTCCATTTTATTTTAACTATCTTTTAATAAGTAGCTTAAATTCGCATAGGATTACAGATTGTATCACCTAAAATGTATTCATAACTTTTCTCCCCTTTAAAAACACCCTTAAACATTAGACTTTAGGCTTTATATTTCAACACCCCCCTATTAAAAAAACACCAAACAATTGTTTAAAATATATAAATTTTCAAACAACCCCTAAAAAAATAAGGGTCAGATGATTTTCGTTTTGTTTTTTTTGTAAATTTGCCCTATCAAAATTCACCCAAATATGTCAACCTTAAGATTCAAAGCATTAGAAACTCTTCCATTTAAGGATTTCAGAAAAGACAACAATGTCGAAATCCCTGCGAAGTTATCAGAACTATTCTGTCAAAATGTTTTCTCAGAAGAAACAATGAGAGAATATTTAACGAAAGAAGCATTCCAGTCTATTATGGATGCGGTAAAAAAAGGGACTAAAATCCAGAGACACATTGCAGATCAGGTTGCCGTAGCAATGAAAGACTGGGCAATGAGCAAGGGAGTAACTCACTACACTCACTGGTTTCAGCCTTTAACGGGGACAACTGCAGAAAAGCACGATTCTTTCTTCACTCCTATTGAAGGAGGCAGAGCTATCGAAAGATTCAGCGGAAACTTATTGATTCAGCAGGAACCGGATGCATCTTCTTTCCCGAATGGAGGAATCAGAAATACTTTCGAAGCTAGAGGGTATACAGCTTGGGATCCTACTTCTCCGGCATTCATCATGGGAACTACATTATGTATCCCTTCAATCTTCATCTCTTACACTGGAGAAACTTTAGATTATAAGGCTCCTCTTTTAAGAGCTTTAAATGCTGTAGATGAGGCTGCAACCAACGTAATGCAGTATTTTGACAAAAACGTAACAAAAGTAACCCCTACTTTAGGTTGGGAGCAAGAATATTTCCTGGTTGATTCAGCGTTATACCAATCGCGTCCGGATCTTGTATTAACAGGAAAAACATTATTAGGACATTCTCCAGCAAAAGGACAACAATTAGATGACCATTATTTCGGTTCTATCCCAACAAGGGTAATGAACTTCATGAAAGAATTGGAAATCGAATGTATGAAGTTGGGAATTCCTGCAACAACAAGACACAACGAGGTAGCTCCAAATCAATTTGAGCTTGCTCCAATGTTTGAAGAAGTAAACGTTGCCGTAGACCATAACTCTTTATTGATGGATATTATGGCAAGAGTTGCTCACAAACACCACTTTCATATCTTATTCCACGAAACCATTCGCAGGCGTAAACGGAAGCGGAAAGCACAACAACTGGTCTTTAGCTACTGACACTGGTGAAAATCTATTAAGCCCAGGAAAAAATCCAAAGAAAAACCTACAGTTCTTAACATTCTTCGTGAATACCATTAAAGCTGTTTATGAATATGCTGACCTTTTAAGAGCTAGTATCGCTTCTGCAAGTAATGATCACAGATTGGGTGCCAACGAAGCTCCGCCAGCAATCATTTCCGTATTCATCGGAAGCCAGTTATTCAGCGTTTTAGAAGAACTTGAAAAAGTAACCAACGGAAAACTATCTCCGGAAGAAAAAACAGAATTAAAATTAAATGTAGTTGGAAAAATTCCTGAAATTCTATTAGACAATACAGATAGAAACAGAACTTCTCCATTTGCATTTACAGGAAATAAATTTGAAATCAGAGCCGTAGGATCATCTGCAAACTGTGCAGAATCTATGACGGTAATGAACACGATTGCTGCAAAACAATTGGGTGATTTCAAAAAAGAAGTGGATGCTCTGATCGAAACAGGACTGAAGAAAGACGAAGCTATTTTCAATATATTAAGAGAATACATCAAGCAGTGTAAAAGCATTATGTTTGAAGGTGACGGATATTCTGACGACTGGGCAAAAGAAGCTAAAAAGAGAGGCTTAAACAACCTGAAAACCACTCCTGAAGCTCTTAAACAGGAAATGGATAAAAAGTTCTTAGATCTATATGAAGAGATCGGAATTTTCAACCATAGAGAAGTTGAGGCCAGAAACGAAATTAAATTAGAAAAATATTCTACCGTTATTGATATTGAAGCAAGAGTTTTAAGTGATATTGCAAGAAACCACATTATCCCTTCTGCTTTAAATTATCAAAACAGATTAATTGAGAACGTTAAAGGTCTTAAGGATATTTTCGGAGACAAAGAATTTAAGCCATTGGCAAAAGAACAGATGAGCCTTATTACCAGCATTTCTGAAAATGTTTCAAAAATCAAGCTGGGTGTTGAAGATCTTATCAAAGCCAGAGAAGCGGCAAAAAGCATATCAAACAGCCAAAAGCAAGCAGAAGAATACTGCAACAAAGTAAAGCCATTATTTGATGTCATCAGAGAAGCTTCTGATGCTCTTGAAATGATGGTAGACGACGAGCTTTGGCCGATGACAAATACAGAGAGATGTTGTTTACAAAATAACTCTGTAAAGTTCCATATTAGTTAAATTCCTCAGTTTGCTGAGGAATTTTTTTATGGCCGCATCTTAAATATCCAACATAGGCTTTGTTAAAATGACTTCCGGTCTTAATAAAAAAGTTGAGCTAAATCAAATTTACCCGTTAAGAGACTTAATATTAACGACAGCAGACCCAAAAAGCCCAAAAACACCATTAATACTAGGTTTTTAAGGAATTTATTTTGTTTTCTTAACAGCCTTGAAAATTAGAGTTTTAAATTACAAAGTATGATTTATAGAAGAATATCGATATATTTTGTTAAAGAATCTTAATAAAAAAAACCGCAGTCTTACCAAAAATAGGCAGTTGCGGTTTATTTTTCTTTAACATATGTAAATAATATGTTAAATAGTGTTAAAATAAGATCCTGACAATTATCATATCAGGGGTCTTTTGCTCGGAATCTCTACTTTTGTATTGCTTTTGAAAATAAATATTCCATTTTAACACGGTTAATCAAATATATATGAAGAAAAGAGTTTTGTTTTATTTAGTTGCTCTAGTTACTACAGTATCATTGCAATCGTGCGCTACTAATTATGTAGTTTCAAAACCAGCAACTTACAGTAAAGAATACAAAACAGATGCCAAACTAGCTTCTATTGATAACAAAAAAATGGAGCTGGATAAGCAGAAATTGATAGACTCTTTCCTTGCTGAAAAGGCTGCATCTATAGCAAACGCTAAAAAAGCTGTTAAGAATTCTGAGATTGCAAAAGCAATCAAACATAATAAAACCATTGACGGTATCCTAGAAGAAGCTGAAACATACCTTGGAACTCCTTACAGATATGGAGGAACTACAAGAAGAGGTATTGATTGTTCAGCTTTCGTTCTTTCTGTATTCGGGGCTGCAGCAGGTCTTACTTTACCAAGAGTAGCGGCTTCTCAGGCTCAGGAAGGTGAAAGAATCGAAAAAGGAAATTTACAGAAAGGAGATTTAATCTTCTTTTCTCATGGAAGAAGAATTTCTCACGTAGGTATTGTAGAAAGTGTTACTGAAGAAGGTGAGATCAAATTTATCCACGCAGCAACATCTAAAGGAGTAATGGTTTCTTCACTGAATGACTCTTATTGGGGACCTAAATTCAGATTCGCAAAAAGAGTAATCAACGAAGAAGGAGAAGTTTACAACAACCTAGCTTCTACTACTCAAGCTACACCAGCAAATTTTTAATTTTATAAATAATTGATTTAAATAATGAAGCCATCAGAAATTCTGATGGCTTTTTTATTGATGTTATCCTCTACTGTATTTTGGCTAAATAAAAAGCGGATTAATGCCTACTCCTATTGAATGTCATTATATTCTTTAAAAGCCACTTTAAGACGAGCCTCCAGAACCTAGCTATGCCTGTCTATTTCAATATCTAGCTTATACAATAGTCCATAGACTTCAGAAATCGAAAATTTAGCCTTTTTAAGCCTATTTAAAGTAGGATCTATCGAATAGTGAACAGAAGTTCTCAAATCTGCCTTTTCGAGATTTGTATTATCAAATACTGCTCCTGATAAATCGCAATGGCTAAATATAACATTAGACAGATCACATTCAGTAAAATCTACTTCTATAAGTTTAGAATTTTTGAAAACAGTTTTTTTTATAGAAGTTTGGTAAAAAACAGAATTATGAAGAGAGCAGCCATCAAATGTAAAAGACAACCCAAAACCATTGCAGTCATTAAATTGCAGACCAAGCATTTTACATTCGTTGAAAAGCGCATCACGGAATGACGTTGAGGTTAGCTTTGCCATACTGAGGTTGCATCCTATAAATTCACAGTCTGTAAAACTGAACCCCGAGAGGTTTCCATATTCAAAGCTGCAATTCTTAAAAACACAATTCTCATACTCACCTTTATCCAAAGGAAACTGTACAAAATCTGTATTTTCAAAATTTTGATCTAAAATATAAACATCGTTCATAGCAAGTAATTATTTATAGCAACAACTGTCCACAAATTTTGCAGACTTAAAAAAGCAAGTTAAACATCCTTTGTTTTTGACAAAGAAAATAACTATACTAAACTATTTTTATCAGAATAATTGAGTTTAAAGAAAATAAAAGTCATCATAGAAAAGGCCAACAAGGAACTTCCTCCATAACTGAAATAGGGAAGCGGAATCCCCACCGTTGGGAAAAGCCCCATAACCATCCCTAAATTGATCGAAAAGTGCATCAATAGAATCGAGGCAAAGCAATACCCAAACACACGGTTAAAAGTAGATTTCTGCTTCTCTGCCAGATAGTAAATTCTTCCTATATACACCATGTAACATAAAATAAGCGTAGCACTTCCTATGAACCCCCATTCTTCTCCCACGGTACAAAAAATATAATCGGTTTCCTGCTCAGGAACGAATTTCCCTTGAGTAACAGATCCTTCACGGTATCCTTTTCCTAACAGCCCTCCAGATCCGATAGCTGTTTTCGAATATAGTAAGTTATATCCTGAAGTATCCCTAAATGCTTTTTCTCCTTTATAAAGAACCTCAATTCTTTCTCTCTGGTGCTTAGGAAGTTTTTCTAAAATATAAGGCGAACCAAATGCTAAACCACATAATAAAAGGATAGATCCCGAAATTCCGGAAATTGAAATCACATCCCAGGACATTCTATGGTAATTCATCGCAATAAGAACACCCGCAATGATTAAAATGGCTACTGCAACATATACAGGAGGAATTGCTAATGCCACCAAAAAGACTGCTGCAAAAACAAATCCTACTCCAAACAAAAGGCCACTTAAGCCTTCCCTGTACAAGGCAATAAAAAATGCAATAAAGACCAACATAGATCCTACATCCGGAATAGCCAATACGACAACAGCCGGGATACCTATAATTGCTAAAGCCGTAAGCAGAGATTCCTATTCTTAAGATTAAAGTCAGGCCCCGAAACATAGTTTGCCAACATCAATGCTGTTCCTATTTTCGCAAATTCTACAGGCTGCATAGTAAGACTTCCGAACTTATACCAGTTCTTCTGCCCCAAGATCTCTTTTCCAAAAGGAAAAAGCCCTATCAGCAAGAGAACGCCACCTATATAAATAATACCCGCCATATTTTCGAAGAATTTACTTCTTCCTACAAATATGATTAGCCCTACTACTAAAGATATACAGAAGAATATCAACTGCTTCTCTCCTAGTTTCTGATCAACACTGTAGATATTAGCAATAGCAAAAATGCAAAGCAGGAAATACAGCCCAAGGCCCAGTTTATCTATTCCTTCTGTCCATTTCATTGCTTAACAGGTTTTTTAGCAGTGTTATTATTCTTAGTTTCTTTTTCTATTTCTTTCTGAAGCTTGGCTTTTTGTTGTTTAACCAATTCCAGACTATCCTTTATTCTTTTCTGCTTAATTGAATCAGGTTTAGGGTCTTTATAAAGTCCTTTACGCTTCAAATCTGCAATCCACTGCCTTTTATACTCGGGCATAAAACTCGAAGTGATCATCTTTTTATATAGATTTTCTCTTTTTAAGTCACCCGTAATATATTTTTCAGCAATCACCGTACAAGCTGGCCCTGCCCACGTGGCTCCAAATCCTGCGTGCTCCATTACGGCAACCACAACAATCTTTGGTTTATCAGCTGGGGCAATCAACACGAAGATAGAGTTATCCTTTCCTTGTGGAACCTGTGCTGTACCTGTTTTTGCTAATTGTGTAAAGTCGTTAGATTTCAACCCTCTAGCAGTTCCTCTCAAAACTACAGCTTCCATTCCTTTTAAAACGGGTTCAAAATGTTTTTGATCCACTAAAGTTTGATGCTTAACTTTAAATCTTGGGTCTGGGTTTGCCTTTCCGTCAATTGCTTTTACGATATGAGGGGTGTAATACCATCCTTTGTTGGCAATAGCTGCCACATAGTTAGCCAACTGAATAGGTGTTACCAAAACATCACCTTGTCCCATCCCATTGTAAATGGCTCCGGTTGACATTTCATCCCAATTTGTATAGTCAGTTCTTTTGGAACCACTTGCTTTCATGATAGCCTTAAACCTTTTCTCGTAAAAATCTCCTGAAGGGATTCTACCTTTTGCACCCACCGCAAAGTCGTTATTTAGAAACTCCCCAACACCAAAGCTGCTCATAATCTTTTTCCATTCATCAACACCTTTTGAAGGGTTTCCCGGATATTTTTTAATGATGGCTATAAATGCATAGGTAAAGAAACAGTTACTGGAAACCTGAATAGAAGGGATGAGTGGGTCTGCCCCGCCATGTCCTTTAATCCTTTTACCTTTATAGAAAAATCCGCCACCACAAGGGAAAACAGTCTTTTCATCCATTACTCCCATTTGCATGGCAGCAAGTGCTGTAAGCAATTTGAACGTTGATCCTGGTGGATATCCTGCTTGTAAAGAACGATCAAAAGTAGGTTTATTCTCATAAAGCGTATCTTTCGATAACGCATATAAATTTTTAGATTTATAAGGCCCGGTGAAAAGATTTGGGTCAATATCCGGTCCGGTTGCGGCCACTAATACTTCCCCGTTATTGGGATCTATAGCTACAATTGCACCATGTTTGTTAACAAGCATTTCTTCAGCTGTTCTCTGAAGATCATAATCAATAGTTAAAGTAATATCTTTACCCGTTACTACATCCTTATCCAAAGTTCCATTTTTATAAGAACCTATATTTCGAAGCCTGATATCTTTTTGAATGTACTTCATCCCTTTTATCCCACGAAGCTCCTTCTCATAAGATTTTTCCACACCTGTTTTCCCAATAAAATCTCCAGGTAAATAGTAAACAGAGTCTTTCTTAATCTCTTTTTCATTTACTTCACTGGTATATCCTAAAAGGTTTCCGGATGTAGAAACTTCATATTGACGCTGAGGTCTCTGTACAATATTAAAGGCAGGATATTTAAAAATAATCTCTTGTACCCTTGCAATATCTTCCCTGCTCAGATCCTTTAAAAAGGTCATAGGAGTAAGTTTAGAATAGTACTTTTCTTTTTTAATAAGATTAATCTTGCTGATGAAATCCGTTTTATTGATCTTCATTAAGCTACAAAAGCCCAGTGTATCAAAATCAGGTTTCATGAGAGCCTGGGTAAAAGAAATTTCATAAGCAGGTTGGTTTCCTACCATGATCTTCCCGTTTCGGTCAAAAATAACTCCACGCTGGGGAATTACATATTCAATTTTGATAGAAGTATTGGCTGCATTCAGTGCATAGCGATCTGTAAATAACTGTAAATACGAAAGCCTCGCCACAAAAATAAGGGCGATCACAACAAGAATGGAAAAAATTTTTAAATAACGTGTGTTCAAACTTTTTGTTTGATTTTAAATATTAATGCGTAAATAACGATAAAGATAAATGAAATTACACTGGTCACCAACACATTAAATAATATTTCAAAAAATCTGCTAAACTTAAAGAACTCTATATATTGTACTAAAAGCTGATGCAGGAATATACTTGAAAATAAAAACAGCAAAAACTGCGCCCATTGAAGGGACTGAAAGGAGAAAAAGTCTGTAGAGGTATCTGTAGACGTTCTGAATATCAATGTTCTGAAATAAGCAATTAACGTTGTAGCAAAAGCATTG
The DNA here is from genome assembly GCF_030409875.1 of Chryseobacterium tructae. NCBI lineage: Bacteria > Pseudomonadati > Bacteroidota > Flavobacteriia > Flavobacteriales > Weeksellaceae > Chryseobacterium > Chryseobacterium tructae. Next base: position 413,382 of record NZ_JAUFQR010000003.1, read on the forward strand.
ATCCCCCATGAATTGAGGAATCCATCTATAGAGAGCCCTATTAAAAAGCTAAGTGCTAAAAACTGAAATTTATTTCTGAAAAAAGGATAGAACATGACAAATACAGGATATAATACCGGAGTATATTTCCCAAAAATAGTAATCCTGTTCAATACAAAAATCTGTAATGCAACAAGAAATATCATGATTAATATATCAGTAAATAAAGTTCTGCTAATCATTTTCCTTTTTTATTACAGCTTTCAATGTGTCCTGAATCTTTTGCACTTCGGCTTTCTTCAGATTCTTTACAACATACACTTTATTTAAGGCACCCATTTTTTCACTCAACTCAACAGAGACATCCCAGAAACCGGTTTTATTATCTACCGAATACCCTGCAACCGTTCCAATCATTACCCCTTTCGGGAAGATCGCAGATTTACCATCTGTAACAACGGTATCTCCGATTTTTAAAGCAACATATTTAGGAATATCAGCAAGGTGCATTACCCTGGAGTTATCCCCATTCCATGTTAATGTTCCAAAATATCCGGAATTTTTCAGCGCAGCATTAATTCTGATCGTATTTACGCTCAATACTGACTGTACTAATGCGTAACTGTCCGTTGAATTAATAACAATCCCCGCAATACCTCTAGGCGCCATTACTCCCATTTGAGGAAAGACTCCATCTCTACGGCCACGGTTGATTGTAAAATAATTATTTCTTCTGTTGATACTGTTGAAACAATTTCACCATCAACAAAAGTATAGATCTGACCACCTCCGATGGTATCATGTACTCTTTTGAAAACAGGGTTTTTTGCCCCGTCTTTCCCATACAGTTCTGTCATAAGGGCTTTATTCTGAACTACAAGATCTTCATTGATCTGTTTTAACTTCAGATAAGAAACCCCCTCATCAATATACCCCGAAATCCATGAATTTAACGCTGCCGTTTGTCCTGCAACCCAGGATCTCTGCATGGCATTTCTAGAGAATATCAGAACCAGAGCAATAATTTGCAGGAATATAAAGAAGACAAAAAGTGTGTTCTTCGAAAATAATCTCAGCAAAAATCCCATTCAGATATATAGTCGTAAAAGTTAAAATTATTTAATTAAGAAATTGAATTTATCCATATTCTTAAGGGCAATACCAGTTCCACGAACTACCGCTCTCAACGGATCTTCTGCTACAAATACAGGAAGACCAGTTTTTTTGTGGATTCTGTCCGCTAGACCTCTTAATAATGCACCTCCTCCAGCAAGATAAATACCTGTTTTATAAATATCAGCAGCCAATTCCGGTGGAGTAAGAGAAAGAGTTTCCATTACAGCATCCTCAATTCTAATGATAGATTTGTCTAATGCACGGGCAATTTCCTTATACCCAACCATAATTTCTTTTGGTTTACCTGTAATAAGGTCTCTACCTTGTACCGGGATATCCTCGATATCTACATCAAGATCTTCTACTGCAGAACCTACTTCAATTTTGATTCTTTCAGCTGTTCTTTCTCCGATATAAAGGTTATGGTGAGTTCTTAAGTAATAAGCAATATCATTGGTAAATACATCTCCTGCAATTTTCACAGATTTATCACATACAATACCTCCTAAAGCGACTACAGCAATTTCCGTAGTACCTCCACCTATATCGATGATCATGTTTCCTTCAGGTTTCTGAACATCTATCCCTACTCCTATAGCAGCTGCCATTGGTTCATAGATCAATCTTACTTCTTTTGCGTTTACTTTCTGAGCAGAATCTCTTACCGCTCTTTTTTCAACTTCAGTAATACCAGAAGGAATACAGATTACAATTCTTAATGCAGGCTGTATGAATTTACCTTTGATTCCAGGAATTTTTTTAATGAATTCCTTAATCATATGTTCAGAAGCGTGAAAATCTGCGATAACACCATCTTTCAATGGACGGATCGTCTTGATATCCTCGTGAGTTTTACCTTGCATATGTTTAGCCTGTTCCCCTACAGCAATGGGTTTACCCGTAGAACGTTCAATTGCAACAATTGACGGTTGATCTATAACAATTTTATTATTATGGATGATAAGGGTATTGGCTGTTCCCAGGTCTATCGCAATTTCTTGCGTAAACATATCAAATAAACTCATATTTTTCTTCTGATTTTAAGTTTACAAAGATATAAATTAAACACGACGAAAGAAATTTCCACGCAACATAATTTGGTTAAAATTTTATTAAAATTTATAATTCTTTATTAACTTTCTGTTTAGACAATTACAGAGTTTGATTTCAACTAAAATTAACGACGAAATTTGCGGATAAAAACATGAAGAAAAACAAAGAAAACAAATGACCTGATATGTGAATTTTCAAAATTACCTTTAGCAGCTTTACTTTTGAGCTTTTCTCCTGCACAAAATTCACTTTCCATGCTATAGTTTTTTACGATAATTATCATATACACTATCAGAGGATGATTAATTAAAAAAAGCGTAAATTTGCCGTTGCTTATGTTACAGTATTCCAACATCCATCGAACATCGAATTTTGCCGTGCTTTCTATAAGCTACGAAAAGGCCGACGTAGAAACGAGAGGAAAGTTTGCATTCTTTGATGAAAACATCAAAAACTTTGTTTCCCGCGTCCATCAGGAAGATCTTGGGGATGCATTTGTGGTTTCCACATGTAACAGGACAGAGATCTATACTACTTCTTCCAATTATCTTTTAGTAGCAGAAGAGTATTGCAAAACGATTGGAGTAAACATTACAGATTTTCTTCAGTTTGCTAATATTCTGACTAAAGAAGAGGCTTTAATACACCTTTTCAGAGTCGCTGCCGGCTTAGAAAGCCAGATTATTGGAGATTTTGAGATTATTGGCCAGATCAAAAAAGCATACAGCCGTTTTAAAAAGGAAAGACAAAATTCTAATCCATATCTGGAAAGAGCTATTAATGCTGCTATTCAGATTTCTAAAAGGATTAAGAATGAAACCGGAATTTCCAACGGAGCTGCTTCTGTTTCTTATGCTGCTGTTCATTACATTTAAACAGCCAGAAAAGAATCAATGAAAAGAACATTCTTCTTCTTGGAGTAGGCGAAATTGGACAGAATACGGTTGAAAACCTGGTAAAGCATGTTTATCAGCCAAAAATTAAAATTGCCAACAGAACTCAGGAGAAAGCTGAAAAGATTTCCCAGAAATATAATATTCCTCATGTTGATTATTCTGATTTTGACAAGGAATTAAAAAATACCGATATTCTTATCGTGGCTACGGGAGCCAAACACCCGATTATCAACCAATCTCATTTCCCGAACGGAAAAGAAACATTGGTAATAGACCTTTCCATTCCTCATAATGTTGAAAAAAATGTTACAGAAAATGAAAATGTAACATTAATTGATGTTGATGAGCTTTCAAAACAGATCCAGGAGACAATCCAGCAAAGAGAAAAAGAGATCCCTAAAGCTGAAAAGATCATTAAGGAACTGATGAAAGACTTCATTGAATGGGAGAAAAAAAGAAAACTAGCACCAAACATTCATCATTTCAAAGCTGTTTTAAAGAACATGGAACGCAATGAAATGCATAACTTTTACAAGAAAAATAAATATATAGACATCACGGATATGGAACTTTCTGATAAAATGATCCAGAAGATCACCAACCGTTTTGCAAAATATATCATCGATAATCCTTTAAAAGCCGAAGAAATTAGTAAATTAATGCACGAAATATTAGTTGAACAACCAAACAACGAATTCAATGAAAAGCATTAGAATCGGAACAAGAAATTCCGCACTTGCACTTTGGCAGGCTAGAGAGGTTGCGAGGCACCTTCAGAACAACAATTATTTAACGGAAATCGTTCCTATCGTTTCTTCTGGCGATAAGAACCTTAATCAACCTTTATATTCACTAGGTATTACAGGGGTTTCACAAGAGACCTTGATATTGCTCTATTGAATGATGAAATAGACATTGCTGTTCACTCTTTAAAAGATGTCCCTACCCTATTACCTCAAAATATTGAGATGATAACCTATTTGGAAAGAGATTATCCACAAGACATTCTGATCAGAAAAGAATCAGCCAAAAACAAAGAACTTCACGAACTAAAATTAGCAACAAGCAGTTTGAGAAGAAGAGCCTTTTGGTTAAGACATTTCCCGAATACCGAGTTTTCTGATATCCGTGGAAATATCCAAACCCGTCTTCAAAAACTTGAGGATGGAGATTTTGATGCAACCATTTTATCTTTGGCTGGGATCAAAAGAATGAAAATGGAAATTGATTACGAAATGCTACCGATAATGATTTCTGCCCCATCTCAGGGCGTTATTGCAGTTGCAGGACATTCCGACAAGCCGGAGATCAATGAAATCCTAAACAGATCAACCACAAACCAACCCAGATTTGTGTAGAAATCGAAAGAAACTTCCTAAGCACTTTAGAAGGTGGATGCACAGCACCTATCGGAGCTTTTGCCGAAATTATTGACAATCAGATTCGCTTTACAGCAGCACTTTGCTCGCTGAATGGTAAAAACTGCATTGCTCTTGATGAAAACTTCGAGTACAACCCGGAAGAAAACTTTGGAGAAAAGTTTGCAAAGGTAGTACTTGAGAATGGCGGAAAAGAACTGATGGCGGAAATCAAAAGCCAGATCTAAGATTATTTTATTCAGTTTTAGATTTCAGATTCCTTTTTAGATCCTTTTCATCTTCTAACCCACAGACATGAAAATCTTATTTACCAAAAATATAGACCCATCAATACTATCCAAAGAATTAGGACAGGATATCGTGGCTGATTGTGTTGAGGTAATTAAGACCAAGCCTATTCTGATCAGCCCGTTTGAATTAAAAAACTATTCCCTGATTTTCACCAGTGTAAATGGTGTAGCTGCGTTTTTTAAAAACAGATTTAAGCCTAATGAAAATTTTACGGCGAAAAATTACAACAAGATCTACTGTGTTGGTGAAAAAACAAAAAAGGCATTAAGAAAACATGGCTTCGGAACATTTAAGGTATTGAGGAACGCTGACGCCCTTTCGAGATTTATTATCGGAAACTGCCAGCATGAACAGTTTCTTCATTTCTGTGGCAATCTTGCCATTAATGTTCTTGATAAGGAGCTTCCTCTTCAAAATATTAAGTATAAAAAGATTACGATCTACAACACTGAGGAAATCAATCCTTTAATTCCTGAAAAATATCATGCCGCAGTATTTTTTAGTCCAAGTGGAGTTCGTAGTTTTGCAAAGCAAAATTCCCTGAAAGATATGAAGCTGTTTTCAATTGGAGAAACTACATCAGGGGAACTGAGAAATTATACTCACGATTACATTTTTACGTCTGAGGAAAACACTCTGAATTCTATATTTGAGTTGATTAGACAAGAAATTACGAGTAAACTTTAGAATATCTGTTGCCGATTTAGGCGGTGACATTAGTTTAAATAGATTATGATAAAAAACGACCTATATTTAAAAGCACTTCGCGGAGAAACCGTTGAAAGACCTCCTGTCTGGATGATGAGGCAGGCTGGAAGATATCTGCCGGAATTCATTGCCTTAAGAGACAAATATGATTTCTTTACAAGATGTCAGACACCTGAACTTGCTGCAGAAATCACTTTACAGCCTATCCGCAGATTTCCTTTAGACGCGGCGATCTTGTTTTCTGATATTTTGGTAGTTCCACAAGCAATGGGGATCGATTTCAAAATGAAAGAATCTGTTGGCCCATGGTTGGATACTCCTATCAGAACAATGGAACAAGTTCAGAATATCGAAACTCCGGATGTGAATGATACTTTAGGATACGTTTTTGATGCTATTGAATTGACCCTTCAAAAACTAGATAATGAAGTTCCATTGATCGGTTTTGCTGGTTCACCATGGACAATTCTTTGCTACTGTGTGGAAGGAAAAGGAAGTAAAGCTTTTGATATTGCAAAATCTTTCTGTTTCCAACAACCTGAAGCAGCTCACCTGTTACTTCAAAAGATCACTGATACTACAATTGCTTATTTAAAGAGAAAAGTAGAAAAAGGAGTTTCTGCTGTACAAGTTTTTGACTCTTGGGGTGGAATGCTTTCTCCAACGGATTATCAAGAATTCTCTTGGCAGTATATCAACCAGATCGTTGAAGCATTAAGCCCACTTACCCACGTGGTAGTGTTTGGAAAAGGATGCTGGTTTGCATTAGAAGATATGACGATGTCTAAAGCTTCGGCTCTTGGTGTTGACTGGACAATTAAGCCGGAATTCGCAAGAACTTTAACCAACCACACCATGACCTTACAAGGAAACTTTGATCCTGCAAGATTACACTCTACGCCTGAAACCATCAAGAAAATGGTAAATGAAATGATTAACCGCTTCGGAAAAGACAGGTATATTGCTAATCTTGGACATGGTATTCTTCCAAACGTTCCTGTTGAAAATGCTGAAGCATTTATCAGAGCAGTTGTGGATTGGAAGCCCAACCTATAAACATTACAATTAATACAATATAAAAAGCCCTTGTCAGATGATGACAAGGGCTTTTTAATTTATATGAAATTTATCCTATAAAATATTCTCACCCTCTTTTATCATCATTTTATCTTTATATTTGACAATTAACACTTTAAATCCATTTATTATGAAAAAACTAAACAAAGACAAAATGAAAAGTATCATGGCAGGAGGTGAACGTTGCCTGGAATGCGAAATTGGATACCACCAAGTTATTATTAACGGTAGATGCAAATGCATTGAAGACTAAAAAAGCAGCTAAATCAGCTGCTTTTTATTTTTATCCCAACATTCTCTGTGCTTTCTTCACTCCTTCTACCAGAAGATCAATCTCTTCAAAGGTATTATAAACCGCAAAGCTGGCTCTTACGGTTCCTGCAATATTAAAAAACTCCATAATAGGCTGCGTACAGTGGTGTCCTGTTCTTACAGCAATACCCATTTTATCCAGAATCATCCCTACATCAGAAGAAATCCCTATTCCTTCCAAATTAAAAGAAACAACTCCTGTTCTCTTCGCTTTTTCACCATATACTTTCAAACCTTCAATTTCTAAAAGGTGCCTTTGAGCATATTCTAATAAAGCATTTTCATGGTTTTGAATATTTTCATGTCCTACCCTGTTCATAAAATCAACAGCAGCTCCTAGAGCAATATTCCCGCCTACATTAGGTGTACCAGCTTCATATTTAAATGGAAGTCCTGCATAAGTTGTTCCATCAAAAGAACATGTTGCAATCATTTCTCCTCCTCCATGGAATGGCGGTAAAGCTTCTAGTATTTCTCGTTTACCATATAAAATACCTGTTCCCATTGGAGCATACATTTTATGGCCGGAGAACACAAAGAAATCACAATCCATCTTCTGAACATCAATATTGAAGTGCGGAGCAGACTGAGCGCCATCAATAACAATATATGCGTCTGAATTTTTTCTTGTTTTGGCAATGATCTCTTCGATAGGATTCACAATTCCCAATGCATTAGACACCTGATTTACAGAAACTACCTTTGTCTTTTCGCTAAGGAACTGATCAAGATAATCTAATTGAAGAATTCCGTTTTCATCAATAGGAATGACACGAAGCTTTGCTCCCGTTCTTTCGCAAAGCAATTGCCATGGAACAATATTAGAGTGGTGTTCCAGATAAGATATGATGATCTCATCGTCTTTTTGTAATTTCTGTGTTAAAATATAAGAGATGAGGTTCAATCCTTCGGTTGTTCCTTTGGTAAAGATTACTTCAAAATCATGTTCGGCATTGATGAATTTCTGGATCTTCCTTCTTGAAAGCTCCATTTCTTCCGTTGCTAATTGGCTTAATGTATGAATTCCTCTGTGAACATTAGCATTAAGTTCCGTATAATATGCGTGACAGACTTCTAAACCGAATTTGGCTTTTGAGATGTAGCTGCATTATCCAGGTAAACCAATGGTTTACCATTCACTTCTCTGTCCAATATTGAAAACTGGCTTCTTATTTCCTGAATGTCAAACATTTATTTATTTTTTAAATTAAAAAGTTCTTATTTAGAACCCTTCAAATTTACGGCTTTTTTTTCGAAAGGAAGCATCCGGAACGATACTGATACTTGTCAGCCGATAGAAATATTCAATGATTTATAGTAAAGAAAACCGATAAACTGAAAAGGCGAAATGCCGCTCGCCCTTCTTCATAAGGAATACAAAAAAACCTGTCAATAAATTGACAGGTCTATATTGTTCAAATAAGCAATACTTATTCTGCAGATTTCTCTTCTGTTGTTGGAACGTCAGGAGATTGAGTTGCAACTTCTTCTGCTTCTTCTTCATCCTCATCATCCATTGCTGCAGCACCACCTTTCATTGCATTTCTAGACATCTTAACAGCAACTACTACTGCATTGTCTGGGTGCACGAAAGAATATCCTTCAGTTTTGATACCACCGATGTAAAGTTTGTTACCGATTCTTAATGGAGTAACATCTACAACGATCTCGTCAGGTAAGTTAGCAGGAATAGCTTTTACTTTTAGTTTTCTGAAAGACTGACGTAAAACACCACCAGCAACAACACCTTTAGAACGTCCTGTAATTCTTACTGGAACTTCCATAACAACTGGCTTATCGTCAGATAATTGGAAGAAGTCAATGTGAAGAATTTTGTCAGTAATTGGGTGGAACTGAATATCTTGAAGAACTGCAGGAATTACCTTCCCGTCAATTTCAATAGATACCGTGTGTGCTTCAGGAGTGTATACTAATCCTTTGAAAGCTCTCTCTTCAGCAGAGAAGTTCAAAGGTGCTTCACCTCCATAAACAACACAAGGAACTAATTCAGCATCACGTAAAGCTTTTGTAGACTTTTTGCCCACGCTTTCTCTTTTTGTACCTTGAATTGTAATAGATTTCATTTATAAAAATTTAAAAAATTGTTCTTAATTTAATTTGCAAACTGTTTAAAATCAATTAAATAACAAATTTACTACTGATTGATTTGTGCTCATGAACCATCGTCATAACGTCTGCAAATAACGGGGCGCAAGATAGCACTTTTATTTTAGATGACAAATTATTTTTAACAGGAATTGAGTCAGTTACAATAACTTCCAAGATTTTTGAGTTCTCAATATTCTCGTAAGCCTTCCCTGAAAGCACTCCATGAGTAGCCATAGCTCTTACTGTTTTTGCTCCTTTTTCAATCAGGATATCCGCTGCTTTACAAAGTGTACCTGCAGTATCGATCATGTCATCAATAAGAATTACATTCTTACCTGTTACATCTCCAATAAGGAACATTTCTTCCACAACGTTTGCTTTTTTTCTTTCCTTGTAAGCAATTACCACTTCTGCACCTAGGTGACCTGCATAGTTTTTCGCTCTTTTTGCTCCTCCCATATCTGGAGACGCAATCGTAAGGTTGTCAAGATGTAAAGATTTGATGTAGTCTACGAAAATTGTAGAAGCATAAAGATGATCTACCGGAATTTCGAAGAACCCTTGAATCTGATCTGCGTGAAGATCCATTGTCATTATTCTTGTTGCACCTGCTGCAGTAAGAAGGTTCGCAACTAACTTGGCACCGATCGGCGCTCTTGGTTTGTCCTTTCTGTCCTGTCTAGCAAGTCCGAAGTAAGGAATTACAACGGTAATGCTCTTTGCAGAAGCTCTCTTTGCTGCATCAATCATTAGAAGAAGCTCTAAAAGATTGTCTGCAGGAGGGAATGTAGATCCGATTAGGAAAACTCTTCCCCCTCTTACAGATTCATCCAAAACAGGCTCAAATTCCCCGTCGCTGAACTCCTGAAAGTTGATTTTTCCTAATTCTTTCCCATAACTCTGGGCAATTTTCTCTGCCAAGTCCCTGCTGGTTCTTGTACAAAATAGATAACTTAACTGATCGGCCATTTTTACTTTTTAAAAGATTTTGCAAATTTAAAAAAATACCACAAGATTTACTCCTGTGGTTTCTAAGTTTTTATTTAATCAATAATTATGGTAATGTAACTCCTGAGTATTTACTAGGGTTTACAAGAGGTAATGACGAATTATAAGTTCCATTAATTGCATTAATAAATTCATTAGCAATAATAGCATATCCTCTACCTGTTAAATGTACTCCATCCAGTGAAAATGCACCTCCGGATACAAATTTGGCAGTATATTTTACACCATCCCAAGAAATACCTGAATCTCCAGCTAATAGCTTAAGTTTAGCATTTGCATCTACAAAAGCATATCCTTTTGCTACAGCTGCAGCTTTAATAGTTACATTGTAAGCATCAATAGCATCATTGATTTCTTTGATCTCAGATGGAATTAGGACATATTTATCTGCAAATGGGTAAGCAACTCCTCTAGCTCCAAGAGATGCTGGAATTCCCGCAGGAAGAGTCTCCATTGAACCAATAGCAGCTTTTGTTGTTAAAGGAATAAGATCTCCGGTTTTTGCCTGTCTAGCCTGTCCATAAGTAACACCAAGATAACCAGCAAGCGCCATTAAAGTTGGATTTCCGGAAGCTGTAGCAGCAGCAGTGATCTGTGCTCCTAAGTTTGTAATACTTTCGTCTTTAATCAGTAATGGGTTAGCAGCTGATTTAGAAAGAGGTTTAATTCTGTCACCAGCTCCTAATGCTGTTAAAATTTGGCTTAATGGCCCATATACATTTTTATTCAAGTCATCAATTGTAGCATCTCCTACCGCTACATTTCCTTTTCCTAACACTGCAGAAGTCAAAGGATTTGTTGGTATAGTTGTCAATGAAGGAATAGATGTTACACTCGGAATATTAGCAATAACTCCCTTAGCTTTGTTGCTTCAATTTTAGAAATCAACAGATCATAATATTGCTTAAACTGCGCAGGTGGTGTAAGGGTTTCAATAGAACTATCTGCACCCGCCAAAGCGTATAATAAAGCATCATTATTTCCAATCCATAGAGAGAAAAATGTAGGATTCTGGCTCGCGAAGTCACCAATGACAGACGCAGTAGATGATGAAGCAAATCTCACAAAATAAGGATTTGCTGTTTTTGTTGCTATTCCAGCAACATCTCCATAATTTGGAGCCAGTAAATGAGCTACTTTTGCTCCGGGAACCCCCATATTATTAAAAGGTCCTTTAAGGACAGTATTAACTATGTTTGTCGCTTTATTGTCATTGATATTACCTATATCAGGAGATCCGTCAACAAATCCTTTTATATAAAGCTTTGTATCCTGAATTTGAGCGTTAATTCCTGGTGCTACAGTAAGAAGCAATCCACCATTGTTATCTCCCATTAAAGGCTGTTTAAAGTCTCCTCCACCTACAAGTCTCATTTGCTGAGCAATCATAGAGGGATAAGATTCATTTTGCCCATCTATGTAAAGAGCTCCATCTCTGTATCCGGAAGTCAGTGAATTTCCTAAAGCAACATATTTTGAGAAATCAGCACTTCCTTTTGATACCTGGATATCTTTTACATCGGTATCAAAATCAGTTTTACAGCTTGTTACAGTAAAAAGAAGCGCAGAAACTGCTATTGTCGATATTATAATTTTTTTCATAGTCTTTTAATTAAAAAGGATTATAAGATAAACCTAGACCAAAATAGAATGCTCTCGCTTTAGCCTGTCCGTAGAATCCTAAATTTGCATTGTTTACATATCTGTATTGAGGCATTGCATATCCACCCGCAATGTCAATTCCAAATTGTTTTAGCTTAAATCCTACCCCACCAGTGATCACATAGGTATCAAATGAAGGAGTTTCCGGAATAAAGTTCTCATTAGTATAAGGAGATTCATCATAATATGCTCCTAAACGTCCGTAGATCATATTAGTGAATGCATATTGAGTACCTAGTCTAAATGTCTTAGAATTTCTGAAATTCTTAGGGCTTACAAGTATTGTTGGATCTGATGGATTATTCCCAATTGGTGCATTGTTAAAGTCCAGTACAAGTTACTGTATCTCTCCCATCCGTGGTAGTTAAAGTCTGCAGAAACCTGCCACTTTGGTGTCACTTTATAAGTTAAACCGATCGTATATTCTTCAACTAATGGAAGCTCAGCCGTGAATCCGTCCTGCCCCGCAGCATTCAATTTCAACAATGAATAAGGTGTTTTTGTTGGGAACTGGAATGTCGCGGTTCCATTTTTAGCCTTCATATCAATCGCTGAACGGTAAGCAACACTGATATCTAATTTTGGATCAGGTCTGAAATAGAAACCAAACCCATATCCATGGCCGCTTGCTTTGCTATCATTAATGTTTACCTGTCCGTTAAATTGTGTTACAGCCTTATCCCAATCTACTTTCCTCTTGCATAAATATAACTTGCTCCAAAAGCTAACCAAGGAGCTAGTTTCACGGAAACCATAGGTTGGAAATAATAACTCTTCAGCTCCAGTCTCTGCACCATTTCCTTACCTTCCCAAGTATCCGGCCATTTAACCGTACTTCCAAAAGGTGTCGTGAAACTGAAACCTACAGATAAATTTTCTATTGGTTTATAAGTAATCGCTGCATAGATTGGGGTTCCCATAGGGTTATCCGTTTCTGTACTTTGTAAAGTATTTAAGTTCTGAAAAGTAACTTTATTACTTGCACCAAATCCTCCAGCTACTACACTCAGCTTGGTAGGAATAAATGACATACCTGCCGGGTTGAAGAATGTCACACTCGCATCTTCAGCATGAGCACTAGTATGCGCCATTGCCAATTGCTTTACCCCTTGCAAAGAAACTCTGAAGCCTCCTGCGTAAGATAAAACGCCCGCCAATAAAGCAGTTGATACTAATATTTTTTTCATAGACTATTATTATATAACCCAAATATAAAATTATTTTGAATAGGTCTGTTAATATTTGCCAACATTTTAAACAATAAACAAAAAGAAAACTATGTTTAAAATAGCATTCTAAACATAATATACCACAAAATAATAATTTACAAGTAATTATAAACATCCGGAAACCAAATATACATTTCTGTTTAATATTAAACTACCGTTTAACAATACAAGGGTATTACCTCTATTGATAAATAAATATTGGGTAAATCTGAAAAGATGTTAAAATCATCAACAATCTTTTTTCAGATATCTGGAAATAAAAACAGCTTAAAAAAGAACAGCCAATCCCCTGAAGCAGGCTTATCTCCACCTCTTAAAATTTGTCTCTTATAAAAATCCAGACATGTTTTACCACTGAATTCAGGTTATTTGAGTATTTTAGAATTGCATAAAGATAAAAATACATAAATTTGCAAGATTATAAATAATAGTAATATGAGTTGTGGATGCAAAACATCCGGCGATTCTGCACATTCTTGTGGTCCTAAAAAAACCGCAAATGGCTGTGAAAATGTAAATACCTGCGGGAATAGTTATAAATTAAGTGTTTTTGACTGGCTTTCTAACATCAACAATCCGGCACCAAACAGGTGTGATTTTGTAGAAGTTAGATTTAAAAATGACAGAAAATCGTTTTATAAGAATGTAAATAATATTCCTTTACATATTGGTAGCGTAATTACAGTAGAATCTAGTCCGGGACACGATGTAGGCGTAGTAAGCCTTACGGGAGAATTAGTAAAGATTCAAATGAAAAAGAAAAAGTTTTCTGAAGAATCAGCACTTAAAATATACAGACAGGCCAACCAAAAGGATCTTGAGGTCTGGCAGGAAGCAAGAAAAAAAGAAGACGCTGTAAAACTTGAAGCAAGAAAAATTGCTCAGAGAATAGGTCTTGAAATGAAGGTCACTGATGTGGAATATCAGGGAGACTCCTCAAAAATCACATTTTATTACACTGCTGACAACCGTATTGATTTCAGACAGTTAATTAAAGATTACGCCGGAGCTTTCAGAACCAAGATTGACATGAAGCAGATCGGGTTCAGACAAGAAGCGGCAAAAGTAGGTGGAATCGGATCTTGCGGACGTGAACTTTGTTGTTCTACATGGTTGACAGACTTCAGATCTGTAAACACAAACGTAGCCAGATACCAACAGCTAAGTATTAACCCTCAGAAACTTGCCGGACAGTGTGGTAAGCTTAAATGCTGCCTAAACTATGAGCTTGATAGCTACCTGGATGCACTAAGTAACTTCCCTTCTTCTTCCACCATGTTGGAAACAGAAAAAGGAAAGGCATTCTGTATCAAAATTGATGTTTTCAAAAAGAAAATGTGGTTTGCTTATGTAGAAAGCTCTATTGCATGGTATGATTTCGATATTGACCTTGTTAAAAAGTTAATTGCCAAGAACAAAAGAGGTGAAAAAATACTTCCTTTGGAAGATTTAAAACAGCCAGAAACGCCATCTCAAAGTATTGACCTGATCCAGGAGAATAATGTAGACCGCTTCGAGAAGAAAAACAGAAACAACAGAAACAGAAACAATCAAAACAAGCCAAACAATAATCAAAATCAGGGACAAGGGCAAGCACAAGCGCAGGGACAAAAGAAAAACAGACCTGAAAGACAGGAAAGACCTAACAGACCTGAAAAATCAGAAAACCCTAATGCAAATGCAGGAAACCAGCCTAGGCAACCCAAACCACAACAGCAACAAAAAGCACCTGTGGAAAAAGTAAAAGCTGAGGCTAATCCTGATACAGATAACGCTCAACAAAGCAACCCGAACAAGAAAAAATTTAAGAAGAAATATCCTCCAAAAAAAGATAAAAATGCGTAAAATTTTAGGATTATTCACCTTTATCCTTTTCTTTAGTTGTAATTCTTCTTCTGGAGAAGATGTTATTATGAATTCCGTTGACAATAAATGGAATAAGAAAAGTGAACAAAAATTTAATCTTGAAATTTCAGATCCGCAGAATCCTAAAAATATTATATTTGTCGTAAGAAACAACAACAATTATCCCTATAGCAATATAAGGTTTATTGTGAATTTCACTAACCTTCAAAACAAGAAAAAGGAGACTGATACCCTAAATTACGTCTTGGCAAAGCCAAACGGAGAATGGCTTGGTACAGGCTTTGGTGACACAAAGGAAACATTGTTTCAGTATAAATTAAATTATAAATTTCCAGAGAAAGGAAAATATCAAATTGGGCTTACACAAGCTATGAGAAATGATAACTTACCGGGAATTGAAGATATTGGGATAAAAATAGAAACGGCTAAACCGTAACCATAAATGGAAGTAAACAATAAAAATGCAGGAAATAAGGGAAAAAAATTCCCTTTACCTCCTAAAAAAAAGAACACCTCTTGGAAAAAATGGGTCTCCTTTATTTGGATTGGGCTCATTGCGGTAGTTTTAGGGATTTCAGGGCTTTTCTTTGCGGTTTCACAAGGATTCCTTGGAGAGATGCCAGATGTAAAAGAACTTGAGAACCCAGATATTTTCGTCGCTTCTCAAATTATTTCCTCAGATGGGGTAACATTAGGTAAATTTGAGAAGGAAAAGACTCAGCCTATTGTTTATAAGGATCTTCCTCCTTATGTTATCTATGCCCTTCAGGCAAAAGAAGACGAACGTTTTAAAGAACACTCGGGAATCGATTTATATTCCATTGCCAGAGCCGTGGCTTATGGTGGGGGTCGTGGTGGTGGTTCTACCATCACTCAACAATTAGCAAAACTTCTTTTTACAGGAAATGCCTCTCAGAACAAAGTTGAAAGAGCATTCCAGAAACTGAAAGAATGGGTAGTAGCTGTAAGTCTTGAGAAAAGATACACAAAAGAAGAGATCATCACTCTTTACTTCAATAAATTTGACTTCTTATTCAACGCTAACGGTATTGAAATGGCATCCAGAGTTTATTTTAATAAAAAAACCTCTGAGCTTACTCTTCCGGAAGCGGCTACTTTTGTAGCTATGCTTGAAAATCCAAGAAAAAACAACCCTTACAGATATCCTGAAAAAGCGAAAGAAAGAAGGAATGTTGTATTGGATCAGATGCAAAAAACAGGATATATTGATGCCGCTACTTATGAAAAAGCAGCCAATACTCCTATAGAAGTAGATTTCCACCCAATTAAAAGTATTACCGATGGATATTCTGCTTATTATAAGTTCTATCTAAGAAAAGAGATTGACAAATATCTTGAGGCCAACGAAAAAGAAACCGGAAAAAAACTAAACCTTTATAAAGACGGTTTAAAAATTTATGTTACTCTTGATTCTAAAATGCAAAAGTATGCTGAAGAAGCTATTAAGGAACACTTAACCGATCTTCAGAAAAGATTTGATGCAGAACAAAGAGGAAGAAAGAACAGACCTTTCTATTATCTTACTGATAAACAAATCAATGATGTAATGCTTCAGGCCATGAAGAGAACCGGCAGATATAAGCTGTTAAAAGCAGATGGTATGCCTGACGACTCTATCATGATGGAATTCAAAAAACCTATCAAAACCTCCAGGTTCACTTGGGCTGGAGAAGAGGAGGTTGAAATGTCACCTTGGGACTCTATCAGATATCACAAACAAATTGCACAGGCAGGACTTATGTCTATGGTTCCGGGAACCGGAGAAATCAAGGCATGGGTAGGAGGTATCGATTGGCAACATTTCCAATATGACCACATTAAACAAGGTAAGAGACAGGTAGGATCTACCTTTAAGCCTTTTGTATATGCAACGGCTATTATGAAGCTGGGAATGACTCCTTGTTCAACTATTTCTAACGGAACATACGATCATAATGGGTGGCATGTGCCAGGAAGAGGAGGAATGCTTACTTTAAAAGATGGTTTAGCGCATTCACAAAACCCGATTGCCGCAAGACTTATTGAAATGACAGGCGTAGATGCTGTTATCCAAACGGCAAGAGATCTTGGGGTAACAGAAGACATCCCTAGAAACAATACGATTGCACTAGGTTCATCAGATATTACCATCTATGAGATGCTAGGTGCCTACAGTACTTTCGCGAACTATGGAAACCACAATAAACCGGAAATGATCTGGAGAATTGAAGATGCCAATGGTAGAGTAATTAAGGAAGTAAACGTAGAGCCTAAGGAGGTAATGAATCCAATGTATGCTTATACCATGATTGAACTGATGAAGGGTGTTGCACAATATGGTACGGCATCAGGAGAACTAGGAAGAAGAGGAATCTCAAAAGCAGTTGAATTGCTGCTAAAACAGGTACTACACAGAACAACTCCGATGGTTGGTTTATGGGAATCACTCCAAAACTGGCAACCGGAGCATGGGTAGGATGGGAAGATAGAGCAACCCACTTCTTTGGAACCGGTGAAGGTCAGGGGGCGAGAATGGCATTACCAATCTGGGCAATTTTTATGAAGAAGGTATGGGCAGACAAAACACTAGGAGTAACTCCTGATGATAAGTTCATCAAACCTTCAGACTGGAAAGACGGATGTTCAAATCTTAAAGGATTAGGCGGCGGATATGGAGATGACGGAAGTCTACAAACCATTGATGAGATCAAGAATCCAAGAGCAGCAGATCCAACTCCTAAGAAACCTACAGAAAAGAAAGAAGAGAACATTAATGAAACCTTCACTCAAACGATGAGGTAGATTTTAATAAATAAATTCTCTTTTAGAAATACATAAGACCTTTCAATAATTTGGAAGGTCTTTTCTTTTATAATTAATACCTTTGAAGAATGAATATCGAACGCATCAGCCAGCCTTTTATCAAGAAATTTCCCGGAGATTTTTCCAACAACCCTATGCAGCGAAATACTCCTAAGGTTTTGTTTTCAACAATTCAGCCCGCAGGTTTTGATACTCCACAGGTAATAGCCTTTAATGAGCCGTTATCAGAAGAAATAGGATTAGGCAAGTTCGAAGATAAAGATCTTGATTTTTTAGTAGGAAACAATCTTCCTGGTAACATCCAAACCTATGCAACAGCTTATGCGGGTCATCAGTTTGGAAACTGGGCGGGTCAACTTGGAGATGGAAGAGCAATCCTTGCAGGAGAAATCACTAATAATTCAGGAGAAAAAACAGAAATCCAATGGAAAGGTGCTGGGGCAACTCCTTATTCACGTCATGCAGATGGAAGAGCCGTTCTCAGATCTTCTGTAAGAGAATATCTTATGAGTGAAGCCATGTATCACTTAGGCGTTCCTACAACAAGAGCTTTAAGCCTTTCATTTACTGGGGAGGATGTTGTTCGTGATATCATGTACAACGGAAATCCACAATTGGAAAAAGGAGCTGTAGTTATCCGAACTGCTGAAAGCTTTCTTCGCTTCGGACACTTTGAACTCCTATCTGCTCAGCAGGAGTATAAAAACTTACAAGATCTGCTGGATTTCGCCATTGACAATTACTTTCCAGAAATCACATCATCTGATATTCAAAAATATAAAGACTTTTTTGAAAACGTTTGCACCCGTACAGCAAATCTTATGGTTGAATGGTTCAGGGTTGGCTTTGTACATGGAGTGATGAATACGGATAATATGTCGATTTGGGACTCACTATCGACTATGGACCTTATTCCATGATGGATGAATACGATTTAAATTTCACCCCCAATACAACCGATCTTCCAGGCAGAAGATATGCTTTTGGAAAACAAGGCCAAATCTCTCAATGGAATCTTTGGCAATTAGCGAATGCTCTTCATCCCATCATTAAAGATGAAAAGTTTTTAGAAGATACCTTAAACAGATATGGTAACTACTTCTGGGAAGCTCACGACAAAATGCTTTGCAGAAAATTTGGATTTGATGAACTGAAAAAAGAAGATGAAGAGTTTTTCACCAACTGGCAGGGATTGATGCAAGAATTAGAATTTGATCATACTTTATTTTTCTCTCAATTAGAAAACTTAACGGCTGATACGAACCTAAAAGAACACTTTAGCATCGCCTCCTACTCTTTTTTAAATGAAGAAAACGTTGGCAAGCTTAAAAACTTTATTGAAAATTATCAATCAAGACTGAATTCAAATTCAATTTCAAGAGAAGATTCTTTAAAAATGATGGCAAAATCTAACCCGAAGTTTATTCTCAGAAATTATTTACTTTATGAGTGCATTGAGGAAATCAGCAATGGGAGAAACGAAATACTGAATAAATTAACCCAAGCACTAGAAAATCCTTATACAGAGCTATATCCCGAGTTTTCAACCAAAAGACCATCCGGGTATGATGACACCGCCGGATGCTCTACACTCTCGTGTAGTTCTTAATAAATATAACACAAATTTCAAATATTCATTAAATTATCAACATCATATTGAATGATTTTCACTAATTTTAGAAAAATCTTTTAATATGAAAAAAATTATACTTTCTTTAAGTTTAATGTTGGGAACTGTCGCATATTCCCAAACAGTTTTGCTCAATGAGAGCTTTGAAACATATCCGAACTTTGTTGTTACAGGAATTGGAAGCTGGCTTACCCTTGATCTTGATGAAGCAGGCACCTTTTATGGTGGCGGCCCGGTAATCAATGGAACCACTGTTTCTTCATGGACTCCCGATTGGCCTAACGCATCATCAGCTAAAGCCTTTCAAATATTTAATCCTTCCGCGTCCAATGCTACAAACAATCTTTCAGTAGTAGCAGGGGTAGATGAAGAAGTAAGAGACTTCACTCCACATACTGGGCTAAAATATGCTGCTGCATGGGCCGCATCTGCTCAGCTAGGGACAATTGCTAATAACGATTGGCTTATTACTCCTTCTGTAACACTAGGGGCAACATCCAATACTTTAACATTCTGGGTAAAAGCTCTTTCCCCAGATTATACTGAACAATACAAGATAGGGGTATATACAGGAAGTGGCACCCCTATTAGTGACAGCAACTTTACAATCATTTCCGGAGCTACCGCTCTGAATGCCACCTATCCGGCATGGCAAATGGTAACTTATAATCTTGACGCTTATGCAGGACAAACCATAAGAGTAGGTTTCAATTATATGGCTGAAAACAAATATATGTTTATGTTAGATGATGTAAAAATCACTACCGGCGGATCACTTGGAACCCATGAAACTTCAAAAGCAAAAAACAATACTGCCATCTACCCTAATCCTACTCGAGGAGAGATCAATATTAAAACGGACAAAAAAGTAAAATCTACTTCCATTATAGACATGTCTGGAAAAACACTTAGCAGAACGGAATCTGATAATCCTAATATTTCCAGCCTTCCAAAAGGAACCTACCTGATGAAAATAGAATTTGCTGATGGAACTTCTGCAACGGAGAAAATAATCAAACAATAATCACAGTGTACATACAATCTTCCTAAAACCACCACTTCTGGTGGTTTTTTGTTTTACTTTTGCAAAAAAATACGATACGTGTCATTTATCAAAACAAAATTCATTAACTTTTTAAGGCTGGTTTTTCCATCCTCTTATACAGAACTGGCTGTTTTTTTGTTTTTCATTACTTGCTATGGGGTTCTTGGATCTTATATTGCCATTCATTATAGAATTATCTTCGACAGTAGAATTCCATGGGATGCTTACTTCAGTTTTGACAACAAATCCATCTTGATGACAGGAGGCAGCTTTGAAAGACACCCTTTATCCTATTATTTTTTCAATTGGGTCAGAGAATTCTGTTTATATCTATCAGGGGGAAAAATGGATATGACCTTCAGGCTAACCCTGGCATGGCTCAGCAATATTATCATTACCTTAAATGTTGTTCAGATTTTCAAATACCTTAAGAATATCATCAGGCTTCCATTAGCCTATTGCCTATTGATTACTTTATTTTTTGGACTATTTTCCACCAACATCATTCTCTCCTTCACTCCAGAAAACTTTACTTACACCTTATTTTTACTTTCACTGTATAACCATTATGCAGCTATAAAACTTAGAAAAGAAGAAAAAATACCTGCAGCTGCTTTATCATTGGCAAGTATTACCATCGGAGGACTTACCATTACCAACATTGTAAAAGTTTTCATTCCTGTATTTTTTGAAAAAGGACTTTTTAAAAGCTGGAAAAAATTAGGCAGCGCTATTTTAAGAGGAACAATAGCCATCTTACTCTATGCTCTGCTTTATCTTTATAGAATTGATTTCAAATATCAGAACATTTTCTCAAAAACGAATCAACAGTATGAAAAATTCTCTAATGTAGAATCTATGCCGACCTGGGACATGATCCTTTCTTTCTTTTTTGGAGGAAATATTCTTTTCCCAAGTTTTATCATATCTGATAAACATAATATGAAAGGTTTTAACTTTAAGGGTCTTTATATGGATCTTTATTCCTCTCCTTTTTCTTATATTTTCATCATCATATTATTGATATTAATAAGTTGGAGTTATCTA
Source organism: Chryseobacterium tructae (assembly GCF_030409875.1). Lineage (NCBI taxonomy): Bacteria > Pseudomonadati > Bacteroidota > Flavobacteriia > Flavobacteriales > Weeksellaceae > Chryseobacterium > Chryseobacterium tructae. The sequence continues at coordinate 434,612 of NZ_JAUFQR010000003.1, forward strand.
AAGAATTTCAAGAACAAATGGGTGCAGGTCATTATGATCTCATTCTTCATTGATATCTCCATCCATTGCATCATGAGATTCGGCCTTCATACATCTTATATCTACGGTGGCCATTTTATTTTTGTATACCCATTACTGCTTGGATGGCTGCTGTATGCTTATCGAGCCTCTGCAAAAACAATGGCTTTCATAACATTCATCATCTGCTTAATGTTTGTTTACTTACTGGCCAACAACCTATTCAGAATGTCAGAATTCTTTTGGTTTTTAGAAACCTATTATCAATAAAAAAAGCCGAGAAAATTCTCGGCTTGTATATTTTTAAATGCTCAATATTATTTTGCTTCTGAACAGAAAATTCTATATTGAACTGCTACGGCAGACTTAAAGTACTCTCTTATTCTAGAAAGATCACCAGCAGCACTTTGCTTAGTAAAATAACTTCCTGCTAAAATTTTATAATTTGGCCTTAAAGAAGCATCCGTTTCTACTTTAAGGTTAGGAAATCTTTTTCTGAAGTAAGCCTTTACCTCATTAGCTTCCTCGTTACTTTTCACAGTTGTAATCTGAATTTTAAAACCTAAAATTCTTGGATTTTTTCTACAAATTTCAGCATTTGTCAATTCCCTATTCGGCACATAAATCTTATTAGGCTTTGTAATTGTTCCGGAAGAAATTCCAGAGTCATTATTACTATAATCTCTGGTTGGATTATTAGTGACAACCTTTGAACATTTATCTTCCACCCCTTCCAAAGCAGCATTTATTTTGGAATCCATAGAGATAACAAGCTCCGTTCCTGAAAGTGTATCCTTTTTAACAACTTGCTGGGCTTCAATACGATAAAAACCAAACAATGATAATATCGAAAATATTTTGATCAAATTTCTCATTTAAACTTGTTTCCGCAAATTTATACAAATTAAAAAACTATACCAAACGAGTTATTTAGAATCAATACAAATTAAACGTAAATGATATTTTCCCCTTTCTATATGCCGTTAAATTTCTGTTAAAAATATTATTTTTGCGGAATTGATATGTTTCAATAATTTACTAACATAAGATAATTTAAATGATTAGTTGGAGAAAGCATTATAAAAAAACGTTGATCGCAATAGGCTTATTGCTATCAACCAGTGCTTCATTTTACGGGCAAGACGGCGATCCTAAAAACGGAGAGAAACTTTTCAAAGCGAATTGTACTGCATGTCACGCGCTGGACAAACAAGTAATAGGACCACCATTAAAGGGGGTTGTAGAACGTGTAAAGACAGAAGGCGGTGTAGACAGAGATTGGCTTCATAAGTGGATCAAGGACAACAAAGCTTTAAGAGCTTCAGGGGATAAATACGCCAATGAAATTTTCGAAAAGTACAATAAGACTGAAATGTTGCAGTTTCCTAACCTTACGGAGAAGGATATTGATGACATCTTAGCATTCACTACTAATCCTCCGGCTCCGGAAGAGAAAAAAGCGGAAGCAACTCCTGCAGCTGGCACAGCTACGGCAGCTCCTGCAGACAAATCAACCACAAACATTGTAATCATTTCCCTATTAGCCATTGCTGGTTTATTAGTTTGGATCTTGGTTAAACTAAGACAATTAGTGAAACTGGGGCAATCTGAAGAATTAACAGGGCTTAACGAAACGAGAGTTCGTTCGTTCAAGGAAATGTACGAGAAGTTCCACTATGTAGGAAAAGGTATTATAGCTGTACTTGCTATTCTTGCTGCTTACGGAGTTTGGAACTGGTTAATGTGGATCGGGGTTTACAAAGGGTATAAGCCTGAGCAACCAATCTACTTCTCACACAAAATCCACGCTGGAGAACAGAAAATTGACTGTCAATTATGTCACTCTAGTGCTAAATACGGAAAAGTATCTGAGATTCCTTCTATGAACGTTTGTATGAACTGTCACAGAACAATTTCTGAATACAACGCAGATCACTACATGGAGCCAGGAAAAGATAAGGCATTCTATGACGGAGAAATCCAGAAGATCTACGCGGCAACAGGTTGGGATCCTGCTAAACAACAGTATACAGGAAAAACACAACCGGTTGAATGGACAAGAATCCACAACATGCCAGACTTCGTTTACTTCAACCACTCTCAGCACGTTATTGCTGGTGAACAAGCGATCATCAATTCTTTCAACAAAAAGAATCCTAACAACAAAATTGATGTTGTATGTAAGGCTTGTCACGGTAAGATTGATACAATGAATGTTGTTCAAATGGCTAACGACTTTACTATGGGATGGTGTATCGAGTGCCACAGAACTACTGAGGTTGATATGAACAACGGTTATAATAAAGAGTACTTCAAGAATCTACATGACAAGTTGAAAAAACAATATCCACAAGATGGAGGTAAAATCACTGTAGATGCAATTGGAGGTCTTGAGTGTGGTAAATGTCATTATTAATAACTAAAAAATTAGAAGTATAAATGGCTTCAAACAAAATACAATTCAGAAGTATTCATGAACTTAAAGATCCAGCTTTGAATAATAAGCTGGCTCAGAAAGAGTTTCAGGAAGAAATTCCGGTAGAAGATTTCCTTGGAGATGCTGAGACAAACGGATCAAGTACTTCAAGAAGAGATTTCCTTAAATTATTAGGGTTCTCTACAGCAGCAGTTACATTAGCTGCCTGCGAAGCTCCGGTAATCAAAACGATTCCTTATGTGGTAAAACCGCATGATATTATTCCAGGAGTTCCTAACTATTACGCTTCAACTTATTTTGATGGCTTTGATTTCGCTAGTGTTTTAGTAAAGACTAGAGAAGGTAGACCTATCAAAATTGAACCAAACCCGGCTGGTGGTGATTTAGGTAAAACTAATGCAAGAGCTCAGGCAAGTGTACTTTCTCTTTATGATAATGATAAAGTAAAACAGCCTAAACTAGATGGTAAAGACGAGACTTTCGATAAAGTAGACAGTTTCGTTATTAAAGGTTTGGAAGAAGCTAAAGCGTCAGGCAAAAAGATTGTGGTTTTATCACACTCTTTTGCTTCACCAACTTTCAAAAAGTTATTCTCAGAATTCAAAGCTAAATATCCTACAGCTGAATTAGTAACTTTCGATGCTTATCCTTATGCTGCAGGACTAGATGCTGCTCAAGAAGTATTCGGACAAAGAGCATTACCTGTTTATGACCTTAACGGTTCTGAATTGGTAGTTTCTTTCCAGGCTGATTTCTTAGGAGATTACAATGCTTCAAGCTTAGAGTCTTCTTACGCAGCCGCTAGAAAACCAAGTGCAACCATGTTGAGACACATCCAAGTGGAATCTAACATGTCATTGACTGGTGCTAACGCTGACTCAAGATATAGATTAAAGCCAAGTGCTGTAAACAAAACTTTAGTTGAAGTTTACAATGCAATCGTAGGTGGTGGTACTTCTGATAAGACGGCTACTGAAATTGCTAACGAACTGAAAGCAAAAGGAAGCAAAGCTGTTGTTTTTGCTGACGGTTCTAAAGGTGCACAGGTTTTAGCACACTTAATCAACCAAAAATTAGGTTCAGTAGCTTTCACAGGTAAAGCAAACTTACTAAAAGAATTCAACGGTGCAAGATACCAGGAATTCCTAGGTTGGGTAAACGGTGGACAAGTTGGAGTATTAGTTACTAACAACGTAGATCCTATCTATGCTCATCCAAAAGGAGAAGACTTCAAAAAGTCTTTATCAAAAGTTCCTTACGTAATTGCTGTTGCTGATAAGAAAAATGAAATGTACAAAGCAGCTAAAGCTGTTATTCCAGTAGCAAACTGGTTAGAGTCTTGGGGAGATATCGAACCACAGACTGGTGTATATTCATTAATGCAGCCTACGATCCAGAAGATCTACAAATCAAGACAGATTGAAGAATCTCTATTGGTTTGGAAAAATGGTAAAAACAATGCTGCAAATAACTACTACGATTATTTAAAGGCAAGCTCTGCTTCTCTTTTAGGGAGTACTTCTTTCAACAAAGCATTGTACAACGGTATTAATCCTTCTACTAACTCAACAACATTATCTTATGCTGGTGGAAACGCTGCACAAGCTGTTGCTGAACTAGGAAACTTCAAAGCTTCTGATTTAGAATTAGTATTATATACTACGACTGCAATGGGAGATGGAACACAGGCAAACAACCCTTGGTTACAAGAGTTACCTGATCCAATCACAAGAATGTCTTGGGATAACTACTTGACGATTTCTCCAAAGATGCAGAGAAGTTTGCAATTGACAACGATCTTAACGCGAGAATGCAGTTAGACGGTTCTATTGTAAACCTTACTGTAAACGGAGTAACAATAAAAGATGTTCCTGTATTCGTACAACCAGGTCAGGCAGAAGGATCAGTAGGTCTTGCGCTTGGTTATGGTAAGAAAAACTCAGGAGCAACTGCTGATACAGGGGTAAATGCTTATCCTTTATTCGATGGTTCTAACCTTGTTCTTTCTGGTGCTAAAATCGAGAAAACAGGAGAAGATCACGAATTCGCAGGTATCCAGCTTCAAAATACATTAATGGGTCGTTACGAAATCGCTAAGGAAGTTCCTTTAGCAGAATTTATCAACGTACCATTTGATGACGAGCACAAAGGATGGAATAAGCCTTTGGAATACCACACCATCAGTGGAGCTCTTCCAGCAAGAAAAATCGACCTTTGGGATGCATTTGATGATACTGACGGGCCTCACTTCAACTTATCTATTGACTTGAACTCTTGTACAGGTTGTGGAGCATGTATCATTGCTTGTCAGGCAGAGAACAACGTTCCTGTAGTAGGTAAAGAAGAAGTAAGAATGTCTAGAGATATGTACTGGTTAAGAATTGACCGTTACTATTCTTCAAGACAAAAGGTAGAAGTATACGAAGGATTAAAAGAAGGAATGGCTGTACCTGAATTGTATGGTACTGCATTCGGAGACGGAGGGGCATTGAACCACCCGGCTGATAATCCAGATGTAATCTTCCAACCGGTAATGTGTCAGCACTGTAACCACGCTCCATGTGAAACGGTATGTCCGGTAGCGGCTACTTCACACGGTAAGCAAGGTCAAAACCATATGGCTTACAACAGATGTATCGGTACTAGATATTGTGCAAACAACTGTCCGTACAAAGTAAGACGTTTCAACTGGTTTACTTATAACCTAAATGACAAGTTCGATTACAACATGAACAACGATTTAGGAAGAATGGTACTTAACCCTGACGTAGTTGTTAGAACTAGAGGGGTAATGGAGAAATGTTCAATGTGTATCCAAATGACTCAGAATACTATTCTTGAGGCTAAGAAAGAAGGAAGAAGAGTGAAGGATGGAGAATTCCAGACAGCTTGTTCTAAAGCTTGTTCTACTGGTGCAATGACATTTGGAGACATGAATGATAAAGATTCTTCAATTAGAAAGGTGTATGCCTCTAACAGAAGATATTATTTACTAGAGGAGATCGGAACAAACCAAACGTGTTCTATCACACTAAAGTAAGAAACAGAGTAGAAAAATAAAGTTTAAATAATAAATAGGTAAAAAATGTCAGGACATTACGAAGCTCCGATAAGGGAACCTCTAATTATTGGTCACAAAACTTATCACGATATCACAGAAGATATTGCACGACCTATCGAAGAAAGAGCAGGTAAATTATGGTGGATCTCATTATATGCAGCCTTAGTTCTATTCATCTATGGATTCGGATGTATCGCTTATACGATCGGGACAGGTATTGGATCATGGGGGCTTAACAGAACTATTAACTGGGGTTGGGATATTACCAACTTCGTATGGTGGGTAGGTATCGGTCACGCCGGAACCCTAATCTCAGCAGTATTATTATTATTTAGACAGCGATGGAGAATGTCTGTAAACAGATCTGCAGAGGCGATGACGATCTTTGCGGTTGTACAGGCAGCAATCTTCCCTGTAATTCACATGGGTAGAGTTTGGGTTGGATACTGGGTATTCCCATTACCAAACCAATTCGGTTCTCTTTGGGGGAACTTTAACTCTCCTCTACTTTGGGACGTATTTGCGATCTCTACGTATTTCTCTGTATCAACTGTATTCTGGTTCATGGGACTAATCCCTGACTTTGCAATGATCAGAGATAGAGCTAAAACTCCTTGGACTAAGAAGATTTATACTTTCCTTGCATTCGGTTGGGGTGGTAAAGCAAAACACTGGCAAAGATTTGAAGAACTTTCTTTGGTTCTTGCAGGTTTGGCAACTCCACTTGTATTCTCAGTACACACTACCGTATCTTTTGACTTCGCGACTTCAGTAATTAAAGGATGGCACTCTACGATCTATCCTCCTTACTTCGTTGCTGGAGCAATCTTCTCAGGATTTGCAATGGTACAGACTCTATTGTTAATCGCTAGAAAAGTGTGTCACTTAGAAGAATATATTACAATGTATCATATCGAAATTATGAACATCGTAATCGTTCTTACAGGTGGTATGGTAACGGTAGCGTATGCAACTGAATATTTCATCGGATGGTACTCAGGATCTAGATTTGAAGATTTCACATATCTTTCTCCAGGTGCCGCAGTAGGACCTTATTGGTGGGCTTTCTGGTCACTAATCATCTGTAACCTTGTAATTCCAGCTTCTTTCTGGTTCAAAAAAGCGAGAACGAACATTATCTGGACATTCATCGTTGCTTTGATCATCAACATCGGTATGTGGTTTGAGCGTTTCGATATCATCGTTATCAACCTTTCTAGAGACTACTTACCAGGATCTTGGACTATGTTTAAGCCAACGATCATTGATGTGGGTGTATACTTAGGAACAATCGGATTCTTCTCCGTATTATTCTTATTATATGCAAGAACATTCCCTGTAATTGCACAGGCTGAATTAAAATCGATTCTGAAAATCTCAGGTGAAACTTATAAAGCAAAAGAAGGAGATGAGCACCACTAAAATTGTATACGGACTTTATGCTGACGACGACGATTTAATGAACGGCGTTAAAGCATTCAACGATAAAGGAATCGCTATAAACGAAGTATATACTCCGTTTCCGGTTCACGGACTAGATAAGGCTTTAGGGTTAAAGAAAACTAGAATTTCTGATGCCGCATTCTTATATGCTCTTTACGGTGTTACTATCGGTGCTACTGTAACTTGGTATGTGATGAATCATGACTGGCCTCAGAATATCGGTGGTAAACCAGCATTTGACTGGGCACACAACATGCCGGCATTCGTAGTTCCAATGTTCGAATTAATGGTATTCTGTGCAGCTCACATGATGTCTTTAACTTTCTTAGTTAGAAACAAAATGTATCCAGGTGCTCCAGCTCAGAACCCGGACCCAAGAACTACTGATGATAAATTCATGATGGAATTCGTAACTGAAGATGTAGAATCTGTAAAGCAGTTGCTAATTGAAACTGGAGTTGAAGAAATAACTGTTAAAGACGCTTAAAATGAAAAAGAACGTATTAAGAATTACAGCAGTTTTAGGTTTAACAACAGTTTTACTTAACTCTTGCGGGCCAAAGGAGAACACTCCGTTGGTATATTTCCCGGACATGTATTTTCCGGTAGCTTATGATCCATTGATGAAAGCTCAGGATGCGTATTCAGATCATGAAAATGAAATCCCAGCTTTTGTAAAAAATAATGGTGCAACAGGTCTTTCTCCAGTAGAAGGATCGGTTGCTCAAAATAAAGACGGAGTTTTTGAAGAAAGCTTATTGCCAAAGAATGTTGACGAGTACAACGCAGGCTATGATGCTTCTAAAAAAATGGCAGCTTCTCCTCTAAATCCAGCTAATGCAGCTAAGGATCTTGAAAGAGGAAAAGTATTATTTGACCATACTTGTGCTGCATGTCACGGAACAGGAGGTGATGGACAAGGACCAATCGTACAATCTGGCGCATTTTCTGGAGTTCCAAACTATGCAGACAGAGAAATTACTGTAGGATCTGTTCATTATGTATTAACAAACGGTAGAACGCGATGGGATCTTATGCTGGACAGCTAAACCCTGGTGATAGATGGAGAGTGGCAATGTATGTGATGAGTGCCTTCAAAAAAGGCGCAGCAGCTCCGGCAGCCGCAGCACCAGCAACTGAAACGACTACCGAAACTAAAAAATAAGAAAAGAAATGTATAGTTTTTCACCAAAATTAAAATCAACTTCTATAATACTTCTTGTTGTAGGTTTAGTTCTGTTTGGTATTGGTTTCTTTATGAACAAAGGACTTTCTACTGAGAAAATAGAACAAATGATGGAGGCTGTTCACGCTTCTGGTCATGATGCTCCTACTCACTCAAGTGAAATGGTTGGACCGCAGGATCATGAAGCTCACTTAGAGCATGCTACTATGCAGATCCACAACCAGCCTCTAGCATCATTGCACTTTGTGGCAGTGTTCTTCTTTGGAGTAAGTTGCGCTGTACTGTTCTTCTACTGTATTCAGCACGCAGCTCACGCAGGATGGCCTATTATCATCACAAGAGTAATGGAAGCTATTGCTTCTTATATTCCTTACGGAGGTGCTATACTGGTTATTATGATGATCTTAAATATCACTCACAATGGCCACTTATTCCACTGGATGGATCCGGAATTAACGAATCCTGAATCTGCGCACTTTGACGTAATTTTATTCGAAAAGAAAAGATTCTTAAACATACCTTTCTATGCGATCAGAACGATCATTTATGTTGTAGGTGCTTCTTTCTTCGCATGGAAACTTAAAGCTCAGTCTAAAAAAGTAGATGATACTAAATCTAAAGTTGAGTATCAAATGCTTTACAGATGGGCAGTAGGATATATTGCATTCTTCGGATTTGCTTCTGCTGCTTGGGCTTGGGACTGGTTGATGTCTATTGACCCTCACTGGTATTCTACAATGTATATCTGGTATTCAATGGTTAGCTGCCTTTCAAGTGGTATTGCTGTAATCATTCTATTAAGTGTTTATCTTAAGAAAAATGGTTTCTTACCACAGTTCAATGACAACCACTTACACGATTTAGGAGTTTTCCTTTTCGCTACAAGTATGCTTTGGACATATACATGGTTCGCTCAGTTCATGCTTTATTGGTATGCAAACGTTCCGGAAGAGGTTAACTACTTCTTCGGAAGATTCCAACACTACGGTACTACATTCTTACCAATGCTGATTATTAACTTCTTATTACCACTATTGGTATTAGTAAGTAGCAGCATCAAGAGAAACTATAAAGTGGTTACCACAATGGCAGTAGTAGTTATCTTAGGTCACCTTTTAGATTACTTCAACATGGTAATGCCAGGAACGGTAGGACCATTCTGGAACACTCCTGAAGTATTCTTGTTAATCCTAGGAGCAGTTCTATTTGTAGCTGGACTATTTATGTTTACTGTACTTTCAGCTTTATCTAAACTGAAGTTGATTCCTACAGGAAACCCATACTTACACGAATCTGAAATTTATGAGTATCCTTTCTAAGGACTTATAACACAATAAAACTCTAAAAGACTGATTGTTTAAACGATCAGTCTTTTTTTTTCTAAAATATATCAACTATTTTCAACAGTTTATTTTAAAAATGATTTCCAGAAAAAACAATATAAAAATAAAATCTACTATTAATAAAGGTTTTAGTAAATTTGCAACAAACCAAATAAAAATGAAAAAGTTTTCTTTTCTACTTGTTTTCAGTCTGTTGCTTTTTACAGCATGTAAGAAAGATCATGTAGATGCTACGAATACTAAAACGCTGCAGTCAAGTATCAATGATATGACTTCCAGCTTACCAACCATTAAACAGATTAAGTTTAATGAAGCTCTTTATATCCTTAAAACATTTGGCGTAGAAGCTGATGGAGATGTAAACGAACTAAAAGCTCTTGGAAAGCTGATTAATGGAAAAAAAGTTCCTGAAATCATGACCTTAGCAGACGAAGTGGCTCAGAAAAATGGAATTGAATGGGTAAGTACTGCCCCACCATCATTAGGTGAAATGAATATCTTTGGTGATGATAAAGCCAAAGAAAGTGATCCTAATGACGTAAAAGCAGGGGCGTTAAGCATTGTAACCAGACCAATAGGAGATGATGGAAACGGTGCACCAACATCCATCCAGATCGTTCCAAGATTAGTAGATGCAGCAGGAAATCCTGTATCATTTACCGGAGCAGGTTTGGAAGCTACATTAGAAGTATTTAGTAATGGAGTAAGACTTTCCACCGCTAAAAACCTGATGCAGGATAACAACTTTAAAGGATTCAACCTTAAGTTCTCATCTATTCCGGCTTCAAAAGTAGTAGATAACAAAATCGATATCACAGTTTCTGTAAAAACAACAGCAAAGACATTCAAAATGTCTAAAATTGGATTGGATGTAAATGCAGCTGCCTTGAAAGTTCCTGCTGTTCCAAAAACAGATACAACCGCAGTACCACAACAACCAAGTGCAGTAGTAGATCCGAATAATCCGGCAACCACTACTCCACCTGCTACTACAGAACCTGGTACAACAACTCCTGCAGCACCGGCAGCTCCAAAACAGCCAACTGCAGATCCTAAGAATACAGTAAGTAAGTTTTTAAGCAGCGTAAGTTCTCAGAACCTTAAAGCAGCTTATGATACATCCAATAACCCAAGCTGGGGAAGCTATGAATCTTTCTCCAACCCTAATTCAGGCTTTGGGGCTGTAAAAAATGTAAGCGTAAAAAATATTACCACCAGTGCATCTAATGCAAGCGGTGCAAGTGTAAACGCTACTTATGATGTAACGGATAAAAACGGAAAGACAACTTCATTAAAGGTAACTTTCGGACTTAAAAATGTAAACGGAGACTGGAAAATTTCCAGCTATAAAATCAACCCATAAATGGCTTCAGCAGAACTAATCAAAAGACTCGAAGAAACAATTGAAAATATTCCTGATTTTCCTATTCCAGGAATCCAGTTTAAAGATATTTCACCTATTTTTTTAGATCCAAAACTTTATGAAGATGTCATTGCAGACCTTGCTGCCAACAGTAAAGGAAAAGTGGATGCAGTATGCGGAATAGAAAGTCGCGGATATCTTTTTGGAATTGCAATTGCCGTAGCTTTGGAAGTTCCTTTTATCTTAATCAGAAAAGCAGGAAAACTACCACCCCCTATTATCTCAGAAAAATATGATCTGGAATATGGAAGTGCTATCATCGAAACTCGTGAAGGACAAATAAAACCAGGACAAAGAGTTTTAATTCATGATGATCTTTTAGCAACAGGCGGAACAACGGAAGCAGCTGCTAAGTTGGTAGAAAAACAAGGAGCTACTGTTTCTCAATTCAGTTTCCTGATTGGTCTAAAAGGTCTTAACGGTAATGAAAAACTTAAAAAGTTTGGTGCCGAGGTTTACCACATTTTAGAATATTAATCTCAAGAAATAAAAAATTAATGCTTCGTAAACTATGTTTTCGAGGCATTTTTCTTGTTAACAATTGATAATTCATAACATTTATAGAATAATGCTCTAAAAGTATTTTGTAAATCTCTAAGAAACAATTAAATTTGCAATTCAATTTTTAAAAACTTATGGCAAAATTGGGAAAGAATGCTCAGAACGAGCAAGAAGGTAAAGAAACAGTTGAGTTCTTCAAAGATCTTGACAGAGAGGCCTTGAACACTGAGAGATTTCTTGAAAAATATTCAAAACCACTAGGGATTGTATTTGGAGTTTTAGTGTTAGGAGTTTTAGGATTCTTCGGATATAAGCAATTTGTAGTTGCTCCTAAAAACGTTGAAGCAATGAAAAGCTTCCTTGCTGCTCAGAAAAACCTTACAGAAAATAAAAATGCTGAAGCTCTAGGAGGAAAATCTGCTGCAAACCCAGGTTTCATTGGAACTGCTAACGAATATTCAGCAACTAGCATCGGTCAGTTATCTGCTTACAACGCTGGTTTATTGAAATTCAAAGAAGGAAAATTCCAGGAAGCTTACGATCTTTTAGATAAATTCTCTTCTGACAACAAAACGCTAATGGCAATGAAATACGGTGCTATGGCTGATGCAAAATCAGGATTGAACAAAAATGATGAAGCGTTATCATTATTAGATAAAGCTGCTACTGCTTCTGATGATCCTTATACGACCTATTTCTTCACAAGAAAAGCAGGTATTGTAGCATTAGGATTAAAGAAAAATGCAGATGCTAAAAAATACTTCTCCGCAATTAACGAGAAATATCAGGATTATGACAACGGAATGTCTGATTCTTACATTGAAATGACTAAATATTATTAAAAAATGGCAACAGTTAATCTTTCCGATTACAAGCCACTTCATATAACCAATGCCGAAGATTTTTCTATCGGCATTGTTTTTTCTGAGTGGAATGATTTTGTAACGTACAATCTTCGTGATGCAGCTTTGGAAATCCTTGAGAAAGAAGGTGTAAAACCTGAAAACATCAAGCTTTTTCCGGTTCCAGGAGCTTTTGAATTAAGCTATGCGAGTATGCAGCTTTGCAAAGAAAGAAAATATGACGCTGTAATCTCTATTGGATGTGTAATCCGTGGAGAAACTCCTCACTTCGATTATGTTTGCTCTGCTGTAGCACAAGGAATTAAGGACTGTAACATCATGACGGATACTCCTACCATCTTCTGTGTCCTTACAGACGATACCAAAGAACAATCTATTGCCAGAAGCGGTGGTGACCTTGGAAATAAGGGAGTAGAAGCAGCAGTAACTGCTTTAAGAATGATCGATTTCAAAAAGAATTTATCTGATAAAAAAGGAAACATTGGTTTTGGACATTCTTAATCATTGATATACTTTAACAATATATAAAGGGACTATTTTTTAATAGTCCTTTTTTGTTATAAAATTTCAAAATAAAGACATTTTTTTAAACACACGTTTAAATTATATCTCTTAACTCTTAAAATCCTATTAATAAATATCAGGTTTTGCTTTTTTTGACCTAAAATTTGTATACAACAACTATCTTTGTGAAAATCGTATAGACCATAAATCCATGTTTCTAAAAAAAATAAAACCTTTCCTATATTTAGGAGTATTTTATCTGATTATTTCATTGATAATAAGGACAATATTCTTTTTCCATCCTATTACTACAGCCACTTTTGGTTTTTTTGAGATCATTAAAGTGCTGTTTGTAGGTCTTATCAACGATATTTTTGTTTTTATCCTCGCCAGCGCCATCCTCGCTTTGTACTTTTTATTCCTTTCCAATTCGAAATATAAAAAGCCCTATGGATACATTATTTTTGGAGCATTAGCTGCCTTTTTCCTGTACATCTGGCTCGTTCCAAATAATATTTTCAAGCAATACGGAGGTTCTGTAACCGAAGTTGCCCTTTCATTTGTAGGGGTAAAGACATTCCTATTTGGTTTAATGCTTTTTCTGCCTACCCAAAGAATTAAAATTCGTAACGTTTTATATTTTATCACCCTTTTGTTGTACGTTCTATTGATCATCTTCAATGGAGTAAGTGAATATTTCTTCTATAATGAATTTGGAGTACGCTATAATTTCATTGCCGTTGATTATTTGATATATACAAATGAAGTTATAGGAAACATCATGGAAAGCTATCCGGTTGTCCCATTATTTTCAGGAATAATGATTGTTACAATAGCTATTACATGGTTTATTTATAAAAAGACAAAAGATGAGTTATTAGAGCTTCCTAATTTTAAACAAAAACTGATTTTGCTGGGATCTTTTGCTGTACTTTGTGCAATCAGCCTGATGACCCTCCCATCATTAATGCAGATTAAATCAGATAATGTTTTTGCTGATGAAATTGAAGCAAACGGACTTCCTAAGTTTTATTGGGCTTTCACGCATAATGAGCTAGATTACTTCCAGTTTTATTCACAAATCAATCAGCAACAGGCTGAGAAGAATTTCTTAAGCCAGTTTCCTCAGCACACTTTATCAAGAAATATTGTGGCAGAACAACCGGAAGCAAAAAAGAATGTAGTTCTCATTTCTATTGAAAGTCTTTCTGCAGATTTCCTTGAACATTATGGAAATACACAGAAGATTACACCGTTCCTGGATAGTCTTGCTGATAAATCGCTAATGTTTACCAATCTTTATGCAACAGGAAACAGAACAGTACGTGGGCTGGAAGCTTTAACACTGTGTATTCCTCCTACTGCCGGGGAAAGTATCATCAAAAGAAATGACAACAAGAACAAATTTACTACTGGAAGCGTGTTCAAATCAAAGGGATATGATGTTAAATTCCTGTATGGAGGATACAGCTATTTTGATAATATGCAGGACTTCTTTGCAGGAAACGGATATGATATTGTAGACAGAAACAACTTCAAGCCGGAAGAGATTTCCTTCGCCAATGTGTGGGGTGTTGCGGATGAAGATATGGCCAGAAAAGCTATTCAGGTAATGAATGCTGAGGCAAAATCTGGAAAGCCTTTTTTCAACCATTGGATGACTGTTTCCAACCACAGACCTTTCACCTACCCGGATGGAAGAATTGATATTCCCGGAACTTCAAAATCCCGTGAAGGCGGTGTAAAATATACAGACTATTCTCTAAAACTGTTTTTCGAAATGGCAAAGAAACAGGATTGGTATAAAAATACAGTCTTTGTTATCATTGCAGACCATTGTGCTTCCAGTGCCGGAAAAACGGAACTGCCAATGGATAAGTACAGAATTCCTGCAATGATCTTTTCAGAAGGATTTATCCAGCCACAAAAATTTGATACATTGATGTCACAGATTGATCTTATGCCTACTCTTTTTGGATTGCTAAACTTCAGTTATCAGTCTAAATTCCTGGGGCAGGATGTTTTCAAACCGGAATTCCAGCCGAAGGCTTATATTGCTACATATCAGGATCTTGGATTTGTAAAAGACAATCGTTTAACCATCATTTCTCCGGTTAAAAAGGCAAAACAATACTCTTTGGAACTGGAAAAAAGTGATCTCGCTCCTGAATTCAAATTGTATTATGATGAGAAACTATTAAAAAATACAGATCAGAAACTGGTAGATGATGCTATTTCAGCATACCAATCAACTTCTTACTGGCTAAAAACCAAACAACTTAATCGATAAGATAGATCTTTTATAAAAACCAACGTCAATAGATATTTTATTTATATTTGGGAGAAGAAAACGGTAACCAAAATTAAAAATTCAGGAATAGAATTAAGAAACTGTATGAAAGTTAATTCGCTGTTCTATTGAATGTATACTTTAAAATATGAAATATTTATTTCAAAATAAGAGGGTGTTTTTCATCCTCTTATTTTTATTTTCAGGATTGAGGGCTCAGAAAATTTTGGTTATTAATAACACCAATAACTCCATCATTGTAAAAAATGGTAAAAAGGAAATGCCCCTCAAAAGCCTTGATAAAAAAGAATTTACGGAAACTGATAGAATCTCAATACATATACCAGATGAACTTACTCAAAATATTAACTTATTTCTTGAGCCCAAAGAAAAATTAAATATTGTTGTAGATAAGGATAAAAAATTTATTTACACAGGAGATCATTCTGCTCTACACGAGTACATCAACGAAAGACTAGCCCTCGAAACCTATGGAAAGCTGGATACCTACTATAGTATTGAAGATAAAAAAAATCTCGGGGAATTAAAAAATGTTTCAGAATTGCTTCTTGTAGATATTTTAAAGAAATCTAAACTTTCAAATATCCTTATTTCACAGGATGATAAGCATTCTGTAAAAAGACTAAAAAATTATGTCAAGTATCTTTGGCTTTATACGCTATTTATAACTATTGACAGACAAAACTTAGAGAAGACATTTAAAAAAGGGGCTCTTAATTATTATTACAAAAAGTATATAGAAACAGATATTCCCAGATTCAGTTGTACAACTTTCTTACAATACAAGGTCATTGAAGTTTTAGCAAAAAATAAATCTATATTGTCAGCAGAACTTCCTACCTATCCTATTGTTGAACATACTGATGAGGATAATATTAACCAATACCTACCGCAAAACTGTCAAAAACAATATTTTGAGCAGAAATATAACTATCTGGAACATATCAATGGACATAACAAAGAGTATTACAAAAAAGTGCTCACTGAAAAGTTTAATGAAGAATAGATTTTAATATTACGATGCTAACATTTTAGCCATTGTAAACTTTAATTTTATAAATTTACGTCACAAAAAAGATATTATTATGAGATGGACAGACGACAGAGGCGGTAACGTTGATGATCGCCGTGGCTCCGGAGGCGGAGGTGGTGGTATGATTGTAGGTGGCGGACTCGGAACTTTAATTATAGCAGCCATTGTCTTCTTTTTGGGAGGCGACCCTTCTGGTATATTGAATTCTGGAAGCATACAATCTTCAGGAAACTCTGAAAGAAGAGAGCTTACTACACAAGAAAAGCAAATAGGAGAAATGGTTGACATGATGGGAAAATGGAACATCGTGACATGGGAACAGATCTTCAGAGAAAATGGAATGAATTACACTGCTCCCAAAATCGTTCTTTTTGAAAATACGACAACTTCGGCATGTGGTACTGCACAATCAGCCATGGGTCCGTTTTATTGTCCTGCCGATCAAAAGGTTTATATGGATATGAGCTTCTTCAATGAGTTACAACAGAAATTTGGAGCTAAAGTCACTGAGTTTACCATTGCTTACGTTCTTGCTCATGAAGTAGGCCACCATGTACAAACTCTTTTAGGAACTACTCAAAAAGTAGATGCTCTAAGAAGAAGTGGAAGATATTCTGAAGCCGAAATGAATAAAGTATCTGTAGCTACAGAACTACAAGCTGACTTTTATGCCGGAGTTTGGGCGAGAAGAACAAATGATAACAAACAGATTCTGGAACCTGGCGATATTCAGTCTGCAATAGATGCTGCTGAAGCTGTAGGAGATGATAATATTCAAAGAAGATCCCAAGGATATGTCAATCAGGAAAGCTTTACGCACGGGTCATCCGCTCAGCGTAAAGAATGGTTTATGAAAGGATATAATACGGGTGATATCAAACAAGGTGATACATTCAACCAGCTTTTAAAATAATAAATAGACTTACATTATAAAATAATCGCCAGTGAAAATTTTCACTGGCGATTTTATTTCTTCTATCTTACTTCTTTAAACCTAACAGGTTTTAAAAACCTGTTAGGTTTATTGAGAATACGTACTTATTTATTGTAATTCAATTGGATTACTGTTCTTTTTGGCTTCCTCCTTCACTCTTTCTTCCATTCTCTTTCTCATCTCAGCAGGATCCTGATTCCCACCACCTGAGCCCCTTCCACCGCCTATTCTCATCGTAGTTGCCATACCACCGGAACCCTGCTGAGTCATAAATGACATTGGATCTGTTTTAAACTTTTGTTGCTGCTTCACAAAATCACTTCTTTTTACTTTTAAGGTATTTCCAAATTGATTGAGAGTAGGAAGTTCTGCAATCTTGTAATTCTTCATCAGGTCAAAAGAATAATCTCCTTTATCATCTTCAACTTTTACAATTAACCCCGGAAGACCACCAAATTTATAAGGACCATCCTGATAAGGAAGATCTGTAGTAAACCATGCCGTCCATTTTCTACCCGCAAAATCCGTTTCTGCTTTTTGAACCTTATACTCACCTATCTTTCTTGTTTCTGAAGAAATCTTCCAGTTCAAAGGTCTGTCTTCCTCGTAAGAATAAATATCACGTCCTATTCTGTCTTTAAAATAAGTCTTCTGGCTCGCTTTATCTTTTTCAACAGTATAATTTATGTTTGTTCTTAAACCTTCCATCTGATCCCTGTTGATACTTCCTCTTCCACCACCACCTTGAAATGCCTTCTGCATGATAGAATCTCTTTTGATCCTATTTTCAGAATAAAAAACTGATTTATCCTGAGCAATATCAAGATATGCATTTTCAGTTTTACTATCTGCTTTATTTTCAGCATCCGGCTTCATCGTTACCTGATATACAAATCGGTTAGTTTGCGCAGAAAACTGCTGAATAAACAGCGCTAAAGCAATAATACCTAATTTTTTCATTTATATTTTTTTATTTAATTCAACTCAATCGGGTTTTGATTCTGTCCCATTCCACTTTTAGCAGAAAAGGCACTCGTATCTGTTGTTCGCGTAGGAAAGCCTTGACCGCCGCCGTTCATCCCATGATGCATTCCGCCACCTGAATGACCACCACCTCTCATACCACCACCATTCATTCCTCCTCCATGTCTTCCGCTTCCATTACTATCCATGGTTTCCTCACCATTATTTCTCATATTCCCAGCCATCATTCTATAATTCTTTCCTAATTCTAATTCCAAAGCCGCCTTATCTCCATGGAAATTAATTCTCGTACTTTGTTTCGCTTCTATACTTATTGGCTCTTCAAATGCATTATTAATTTTTATTTTTTGAACCAGATCAAACTTGTAATCTCCTTTATCATCCTCCAACTTCACAATCAAGCCCGGCAACCCCGAAAACTTATAAGGACCATCGGAAAGGGGAATATCCTTTGTAAACCAAGCTGTCCAAATCCTACCTCCAAAATTAGCCTCCGCTTTTTGTGCAGAATATCCATTCTGTTTTTCTATACTACTGGAAATGTTCCACTTGACAGGTCTGTCCTCCTGATAGTAAATTTGTTTTCCAGCTACTTTATCATAATAATACACTTTCTGTTCCGGAATACTTTTAGTAATAAAATATTCAAAAAAAGTAGGTTCAATAGGTCTTCTTCCCTCCAGTTTTGAAAAATCTTTTTCTTCCTTTTTATAATTCTCTTTCATCTCTGATCTGAAAGAAGCCAAAAGAGAATCCCGTTTTAGTTTGTTTTCACTGATAAACAAAGACTTATTGTTCTTAATATCCAAAAAAGTTCTTTCACTCTTCATACTTACCAGATTAATGGAATCCGGGTTTACCAATGTTGCATATACATATCTTATGGTCTGTGCATTAGACAATATCGCCAAAAACAAAACACAAAAAACAAGCAGTTTTTGTCTCATGATTAATTTTCTTTATAGATCAAAAATAGAATTCAAGGTTAAAATCAAAAAGCAGATCCTTAGGTTTAAAGGAGAAATTTATAGAACTTTAACATAAATCATCGGCATTAAAATTGCCTATTAAGATCAGAATCATTAAAATAGATATCTTCGATTTGAGATTGCGGAAATTAGTTCGTATTTTTGCATCATTAAATCATTCTAAATAAATACAATGATAAAAGTATCAGACTATGCAAAGGAGAAAGCCATCCAACTTATGACGGAAGATGGTTTTAACCCTGCTGAAGATTATATAAGAGTTGGGGTGAAAAGCGGCGGATGCTCTGGTTTAGAGTATGTTTTAAAGTTTGACAACCAAAAAACAGAAACGGATCAGATTTTTGAAGATAACAATATTAAGATTATTATCGATAAAAAATCCATTCTTTATTTAGCAGGAACCACTCTTGAATATTCAGGAGGATTGAACGGAAAAGGGTTTGTTTTCAACAACCCGAACGCATCCAGAACATGTGGATGTGGAGAATCATTTAGTCTTTAGAGAAAAGACATAAGATACTAGACTTCAGACAAAACTGAAGTCTACAATCTGAAATCTAAAAAATAGTAATGAGTAAATATACTGAAGACGATTTAAGAGTCGATCTAGAAAATAAAAAATATGAATTCGGTTGGGAAACCAAAATTGATTATGAAGATTTCCCAATTGGTTTAAATGAGGATATCGTCCGTGCCATCTCCGCGAAAAAAGAGGAGCCGGAATGGATGACTGAATGGCGTTTGGAATCTTTCAAAATCTGGTTAAAAATGGTAGAGCCTACATGGGCTAATATCAAATATGAAAAACCGGATTTTCAAGCGATTCGTTACTACGCAGCTCCAAAAACAAAACCGGAGTTGGAAAGTCTTGATCAGGTAGATCCTGAATTATTGAAAACTTTCGAAAAGCTAGGGATTAATATTGAGGAGCAAAAAAGGCTTTCAGGAGTTGCTGTAGATATTGTAATAGATTCAGTTTCTGTGAAAACCACTTTCCAGGATACATTGGCAGAAAAAGGAATTATTTTCTGTTCCATCTCTGAAGCTATTAAAAACCACCCTGATTTAGTAAGAAAATATCTTGGAAAAGTAGTGCCAAGAGGAGATAACTTCTATGCAGCATTGAATTCCGCAGTATTCTCTGACGGAAGTTTCTGTTATATTCCTAAAGGCGTAAAATGTCCAATGGAACTTTCTACTTACTTCCGTATCAACCAGGCAGGAACAGGACAATTTGAAAGAACACTTGTCATTGCCGATGAAGGAAGTTATGTTTCTTACCTTGAAGGATGTACAGCTCCGTCAAGAGATGAAAACCAGCTTCACGCAGCAGTTGTGGAACTGATCGCTTTAGACAACGCTGAAATTAAATATTCAACTGTACAGAACTGGTACCCAGGAAATGAAGAAGGAAAAGGTGGGGTATTCAACTTTGTAACGAAAAGAGGACTTTGTGAAAGAAGTGCAAAAATCTCATGGACACAGGTTGAAACAGGTTCTGCAGTAACATGGAAATACCCTTCTTGTATTCTGAAAGGAGACAACTCTATCGGAGAATTCTACTCTATCGCGGTAACGAACAACCACCAGTATGCAGATACGGGAACAAAAATGATCCACATTGGAAAAAACACCAAGTCAACGATCATTTCTAAAGGAATCTCTGCAGGAAAATCTCAAAACTCATACAGAGGACAGGTAAAAGTAATGCCTTCCGCAAAAGGAGCAAGAAACTTTTCTCAGTGTGACTCTTTATTGATGGGTAACGAATGTGGAGCACATACTTTCCCTTATATTGAAATCAAAGATCCTACGGCTCAATTGGAACACGAAGCTACCACTTCGAAAATTGGAGAAGATCAGATTTTCTACTGTAACCAAAGAGGTATCGATACAGAAAGAGCAATTGCTTTGATCGTAAATGGTTTCAGTAAAGAAGTTTTAAATAAACTTCCAATGGAATTTGCTATTGAAGCACAGAAATTATTAGAAATTTCATTAGAAGGATCAGTAGGATAATCCACTGAAAAGATGATCCCTATGAAAAAGTTCTTACTCGTATTTTTTGGATTTATTTTTCTAAACCTTTCTGCTCAGGAAAAAGCAGGATTTCAACTTTCAAGTCATATTCTTGACATCTCACAGGGTCAGCCTGCAGGAAAAGTTGAAATAGAATTGGAAAAATATAATGAAACCACCAAACAATGGGTTTCTCTTGGTAAAAAGCAAACTGATAATAATGGCAGGGTTTCAGATTTTTTACCATATCAAAAGGCCGGTAATAATGGAAAATACAAACTTGTATTCTTCATAGAGGATTATTACAAACATAAAAATATAGAAAGCTTCTATCCGTCCATTGAAGTAATATTCAAGATAAAAGACAACGAGCATTATCATGTTCCGATTACTTTATCACCTTATGGATATTCCACGTACAGAGGAAGCTAGTACAATTATAAAAAGAAAAAGTTAGCAAGAATGTTACAAATTAAAGACCTTCACGCCAAAATTGAAGACGGCGCAGAAATATTAAAAGGGATTAACCTTGAAATAAAGCCAGGCGAAGTTCACGCCATCATGGGGCCGAACGGAGCTGGTAAGTCTACCCTTTCTTCTGTAATCGCTGGAAAAGAGGATTACGAAGTGACAGGTGGAGAAATCCTTTTCCAAGGAGAAGATATCATTGAAGATGCTCCTGAAGACAGAGCACACAAAGGAATCTTCCTATCTTTCCAGTATCCAGTGGAAATTCCGGGAGTTTCTGTAACGAACTTCATCAAAGCAGCTTTAAACGAAACAAGAAAAGCAAACGGATTACAAGAAATGCCTGCTAAAGAAATGCTTGCATTAATCCGTGAAAAATCTGAGAAATTAGGTATCAAAAAAGATTTCCTTTCAAGATCACTGAACGAAGGATTCTCCGGAGGTGAAAAGAAAAGAAACGAGATCTTCCAGATGATGATGCTTAACCCTAAATTGGCGATCCTTGATGAAACAGATTCAGGATTGGACATCGATGCATTAAGAATTGTAGCGGATGGGGTAAACCACTTTAAAAATGAAGGAAACGCAGTTCTTTTGATTACTCACTATCAAAGATTGCTTAACTATATTCAACCTGACTTCGTTCACGTTCTGGCAAATGGAAAAATCATCAAAACAGGTGATAAATCTTTAGCATTAGAATTGGAAGAGAAAGGTTACGACTGGCTTCTTAATTAAGAAGAAAACCAATTATCTCAGGGATTAAAAGTTTTTCGCCATCATTCTGAATGAAAGGTAACGAAATGAAGAATCTCTGCTATTAAATTTGAATTCCTTTCTTTGGAATGACAATGTTTTAGTTCAAATAAAAAGAAAAAATGGTGCAGACCACAGATATACCAGTAATGGCATTAAAAGAACAAATTATAGAGAACCATAATGAATTTTTGGAGAGTCTTCGTCACAGATTTCTGGATGATGATAGAAAAGCAGCTCTTCAAAAGTTTGGAAATATTGGTTTTCCAACAAAAAAAGACGAAGAATATAAATATACCAATCTAAAGGAGATCACGGAAAAAAGCTACAGCTTCTTCCCGAAAGAAAACCATAACATCACTAAAGAGCAGTTTGATGAACTGCACCTTGGTGAAGAGAACTTTGATTGGATTGTTTTTGTAAATGGTAAACTTCACAAAGAGCTTTCAAAAGTTTCTATTGAAAATGTAGAGTTTCTTTCATTCAATTATGCATTGAATGATGATAAGCATAAAGAGATCTTTGAAAAGTACTTTAACACGATTGCTTCCAAAGACCTAGCTTTCACAAACTTAAACCTTGCATACTGCAAATATGGTTTCTTCCTGAAGGTTCCTAAAAATGTAGTGATTGAAAAACCAATTCATGTTTTCTACATTTCTCAGAATCAGGATGAAAATACATTCTACAATACAAGAAATTTATTAATTGTAGAAGAAGGAGCAAAAGTTGAAGTAATTGAGAGTCACCACAATTTTGATGACACATATGTGTTAACGAACTCTGTTACAGAGATCTTCACTTATCCAAATGCTAAAGCAGACTGGCATAAGCTTCAAAACGATAATAATACTTCATATCTTATCGACAACACTTTCGCAAAACAGGAAAAAGACAGTTTAACGACTGTAAATACATTCTCTTTCGGAGGTAAGCTGGTAAGAAATAACCTGGATTTCATTCAGAATGGATCTAATATCAATTCATTCATGAACGGAATCACAATTATCGGAAAAGATCAATTGGTAGACCACCATACAGCGGTTCACCATAACTTCCCGAACTGTGAAAGTTATCAGAACTACAAAGGAATCTTCGATGGTAATGCTCACGGAGTTTTCAACGGGAAAGTTTTTGTTGATAAAATCGCTCAAAAAACCAATGCTTACCAACAGAACAATAACGTATTGCTAAGTGAAGGAGCAAGCATTGATACTAAACCTCAGTTAGAGATTTTTGCAGATGATGTAAAATGTTCCCACGGATGTACAGTAGGCCAGTTGAATGAAGATGCCCTATTCTACCTGAGAGCAAGAGGAATCTCCAAAAAAGAAGCTCAGGCATTACTTTTATATGCTTTTGCCAATGATGCCATGCAAAACATCGATATTGAGCCTCTAAAAGAAAAAATTTCAAAGCTATTGGCTGAGAAATTAGAAGTAGATATAGAATTTTAACCGTTATATATTGATACATAAAAAGCACTTCAAAATGAAGTGCTTTTTTATTTTGCATTGTAACTGCAACCTTTCTCTTTTTTATCATCTTATAAGAAACAAAACCATGAAAGTTTATTTAAATAAAGGCAATATGTTCGATATTTTCGTTAAAGATTAGTAAAATAATAGCTCTTCGGTTTGAAGAGCTATTTTTATTTTATATCTGAGTTTATTTCTTTAACCAGCTTTGGTTATCCTTATTATCTGAACGTTTCTTTCCGTTATCAAAATTATAAGCTAGTCCTACTCCCAAAGTCTGTTTTAACTGAGTTTTCCATATCTGATTGTGATCATATAATAGATCAAGTGTTACATTCGTGGAAATATATTTATTGATTTTCATGCTTAAAACTCCGCTATATCCAAGAACTAATCTTTCCGGATGATCCAGGTAGTTTGAAAAAACAGAAGCCGTATTAAGCAAAGTAATATTCTCCATAATTTTTAGCTTGTACATAGCTGTTCCCAAGAAACCGAACTGGAAAAGAGAAGAATCACCATCATTTTTAAGTCCATACGTTCCTGCTTTTTGAAGATCTTTATCCAATACAAAAGTCCATCTGGCATTCGCAGGACGTAATGTTACTGTAAGATTATCATCAGGACGATAAGTAACCCCTGCTCCAACGCTTAGGTAACCGGGTGCCATAAAGTTGGAGATTTTCTTTGCATCAGGATTATTACCATCTTCATAACCTGGTGCGAATTGAGTTTGAATTCCGACCCCCCCAGAGATATACCAATGTTTAGCAAACTCTCTACCATAGTTTGTAGATAAATTAATAACATCTTGAGTTTTTCTTACTCCGGTACCCTGTGTGTTGTTTTGGCCGTAACCAAGAATAATAATGTTTTCCCAAAGATCTTTTCCTTTTTCATAAGTAAGATTGTAGTTGACACCAGCAAGCCAGCCCACATTGTTGGCTCCACCCCCTACCCAGTTTGAAAAGGCAGCCTGATTAAGCATTAAAGTATTTTGCCCTTGAATAGACCAGGCTTTAACAGTATCTGTTACGGGAGCATCAGTTTTTGTTTCCTGAGCCATGGTCATAGCTCCAAAAGAAATGGAAGCGATTAATAAAACTTTTTTCATAATTAACGATTTCCTACAAATGTATAAATAATAATTTATGCCTAAATAAAATTCACTTTAAAATGAATTGAAATCCAAAGCAGTCATAGCCATAACAAAATGAAAATAAAACACTTAAAAAACCATTCTGCACATAGCAAACTTAAAGCAACTTAAAATCTGAATATTTAGAAAAGAAAAAAGCACTTCAATAATGAAGTGCTTTTATGAATGAATCATGATTGCTTATTTATTTTTTATCCACCACTGACTATCTTTACGGTCAGATCGTTTTACTCCATTATCCAGTGTATAGGCAAATCCAATTCCCAGCGTTTGCTTTAACTGTGTTTTTTCAATCTGGTTATGATCATACAGTAGATCTAATGAGATATTGGATGAGATATATTTATTAACTTTTAAATTAAGAAGAGCGCCATACGCCAATACAAGCCTATCAGGGCGATCCAGATAATTTGAAAAGACAGAAGCTGTATTTGTTAAATAAATATCTTCCATAATTTTCATCTTATATATAGCTGTTCCCAGGAAACCGAATTGTAATAAGGATGTTGCTCCATCACTTTTTAAACCGTAGTTTCCGGCAAGTTGTAGCTCTTTATCCAACACAAACGTCCATCTGGCGTTGGTAGGACGTAAAGTTAACGTCAGATTATCATTCGGTCTGTATGTGATACCCATACCGACGTTCAGGTAACCGGGAGCCATAAAGTTTGATATTTTTTTGGCTTCGGGATTATTTCCGTCCTCATATCCTGGCGCAAACTGGGACTGTAGACCTGCACCTAGAGAGAAATACCAGCTTTTGGAAAACTTTCTCCCATAGTTAGTAGAAACATTAATAACATCTTGCGTTTTTCTTATGCCCAATCCTTTTGTATCATTCTGCCCATACCCAAGGATGATAATGTTTTCCCAAAGATCATTGTCTTTTTCATAAGTAATATTATAATTAGCACCCGCAAGCCATCCTACATTATTGGCTCCACCTCCTACCCAGTTCGAAAAGGCGGCCTGATTAATCATTACAGTATTTTTTCCTAGCACCGACCAGTATTTTATGGTGTCTACCACTACTGAATCTTTTTTCAATTCTTCTTGTGCACTTGCATAAACCCCCATAAATATGGAAAGAATTAATAAAAACTTCTTCATTACTCTAAATAATTTTCAATGCAAAAATATTAATATAATTTTTTTTAAAGGTAAAATTTGCCCTTAAACAATATACTTTTTCTAGTTTCAACCCCTGACAACAAAATATTTCAATAAAATTGATGCCAAAATAATTGATTCTAAAGTTAAATTTGATACCTTTTGTCTTAAAATCAGATCAGTAGAAACCTTTTCATCGACAAATTTTCCGAAATTTAGCATTGGCTTTTGATTTGACGTAAAATATTCATGTTTAAAAATGTAATTTCCAAAAGAGCGATTATATACCCTTTGCTGATGCTATCCGCAATGTGGTTCGGATATTTTTTACAAATGCATGGCTTTTTTGGAAGTTGCTTCGGAGCCATCATACCTCTCGTTCCTGAAGGACTTCTGGGAGTGATTACCGCTCCTCTTTTACATGGAAATATCGATCATATTATAGGGAACTCCATTCCGATTGCCGCTCTGATGTTTTTATTATATCAATTTTACCCTTTAGTGGCCAATAAAGTTTTCATTATCGGATGGCTGGCAACAGGACTTTTGGTATGGTTACTTCCTCCTATTGATATCATGACAGGTGAATATATGTACACTTGTACTATCGGAGCCAGTGGTGTAGTCTATGTACTGGCCTTTTTCCTCTTCTTCAGCGGCGTTTTTAAATGGAATACAAAACTTCTGACGATCTCCTTACTTGTTGTATTATACTATGGTAGTTTAATTTGGGGGATGCTTCCAGAAGAGTTGTTTTACAATATGCAGGAACCCAGTAAAATATCATGGCAAGCGCATTTATCCG
The DNA here is from genome assembly GCF_030409875.1 of Chryseobacterium tructae. NCBI lineage: Bacteria > Pseudomonadati > Bacteroidota > Flavobacteriia > Flavobacteriales > Weeksellaceae > Chryseobacterium > Chryseobacterium tructae. The sequence goes on from NZ_JAUFQR010000003.1 coordinate 461,437, forward strand.
GAGCAATTGTAGGCAGTATCATAGCCTTTATGTTTAAAAATGTGGGTGAAAAAAAGAAAAAATTCATCTGGGAGTACCCTAATTACTACAGTGAAAAAGATGATAAATTATGGCAAGAGTACAAAGAAAATCATCCGGAAGATTTTCTGGAACTTCCCTATAAAAAAAGAGATGATATATGGGATCATTTGGATGAATTAAGGAAAAAATAAGACTTAATTCATTACATTTGATAAAAAACACACATGATCTCCGAAGAATATTTATATGCCATCGCTTTGCGCGAAAGCAACCAAATTGGTGACATCAATTTCCATAAACTTGTAAAAACCTTTGGAAGTGCAGAAAATGCATGGAAAAAAGCAAAAAAAGAATACAAAAAATTAGACGGAATTGGGCAGAAAACTGTTTCGGACATTGGAAATGAAAACCATCTGAAGTTTGCAGAAAAAGAGCTCAAATTCTGCGAAAAGAACAATATTCGTATCCAATTAAGGCATCTTGAAAAGGTACCATCTCTTCTTAATGAATGTATTGATGCTCCTTCTATTCTTTATCAAAAAGGAAATATTGACGATTCTCTTCAAATGATAAGCATTGTGGGAACCCGAAACATGACTGCCTATGGGAAACAATTCGTTGGAGACTTTTTTGAAGCCACCCAATCTTCAAAATATGTCTCGGTAAGTGGTCTTGCCTTAGGAGTAGACAAGGAAGTTCATGAACAATCTATCCTGAACCAAAAGCCTACTATTGCTGTTCTTGCCCACGGCTTTGAGTTTTTATATCCTGCAAAGAATAGAAAACTGTCAGAAAAAATTCTGCAGGACGGTGGTATTTTGTTAACAGAATTCAATTCAACGAGGAAGCCTGATCGTGAAAATTTCATTCAGAGAAACCGAATTGTAGCAGGTCTTTCTCCGGCAACCATCGTTGTGGAAACAGGATTTGGAGGCGGATCCGTAAGCACCGCAGCTTTCGCCAATGATTATAACAGAGACGTCTTCGCTCTTCCGGGAAAGATCACTGATATTCACAGTCAGGGTTGTAATCAATTGATATTACATAACAAAGCAACTGCTATTTCTACTATTAAAGATCTTATCAGTATGCTTGGATTAAACAGTCCTAAAGAAAAAATTGGAGAGCTATTTCCTCACAGCGAAACAACAATACAATTAACTGATAATCAAGAATTAATTTATCAATTCATAAAAGGTCATCCGCAGATATCATTGGATGATCTGGCACAGGAAATTGCCATTTCTTCGTATAAAATCTTACCGATAATTTTAGAATTAGAACTTTTGGGGAAAGTAAAATCATTTTCCGGGAGGCAATTTATAGCAATTTAAGAATTAACGATTTCTTAATACTGCATTATTTCATACATAACATTTCATTTTTAATAAATTTTAATCATAAATTATCAATTTAATAATATTTCAAAACATTATTATTTAATTTTTAACAATGTTAAAATATAGTGTTGTGAATCTTGAAAAAAAAATTAAATTTGTTGACAATAATATTCAACCTTAATATATGGAACAATATAATATTGACCAGAAAATCCAAGAGTTTATTGCAAAAATTGAAGCAAAAAATCCTAACGAACCGGAATTCTTACAGGCTGTAAAAGAAGTTGCCGTAACTGTAATTCCATTCATTGCTACGAGAAAAGAATATACCGGAATGAAGCTGCTTGAAAGAATGGCTGAAGCTGAAAGAATTATTATTTTCAGAGTTCCATGGGTTGACGATAAGGGAGAAATTCAAGTTAACAGAGGTTTCAGAATCCAAATGAACTCTGCTATTGGACCATACAAAGGAGGAATCCGTTTCCACCCTACTGTAAACTTATCAGTTCTTAAGTTCTTAGCTTTCGAACAAGTGTTTAAAAACTCTTTAACTACTCTACCAATGGGTGGTGGTAAAGGAGGTTCAGATTTCGATCCGCAAGGAAAATCTGATATGGAAGTAATGCGTTTCTGCCAGGCTTTCATGACAGAATTATGCAAGCACATCGGTCCTGAAACAGACGTACCTGCAGGAGATATTGGTGTAGGAGCTAGAGAAATTGGTTACTTATTCGGACAATACAAGAAAATCAGAAACGAGTTTACCGGAGTACTTACAGGAAAAGGTCTTGCTTATGGAGGTTCATTAATCCGTCCTGAAGCTACAGGATACGGAGTGGTATACTTCGCAGAGCAAATGCTTAAAACGATCGGACAAAATTTCCAAGGAAAAACAGTAACCGTATCAGGTTTCGGAAACGTAGCTTGGGGAGTTATCAAAAAAGCAACTGAGCTTGGAGCAAAAGTGGTAACACTTTCTGGCCCAGACGGATATATCTATGATAAAGATGGTATCAGCGGAGAAAAGATTGATTATTTATTAGAGCTTAGAGCTTCTGGAAACAACAGAGCTGAAGACTATGCTAAAAAATATCCATCTGCTGAATTCCACGCTGGAAAACGTCCTTGGGAAGTGAAGTGTGATGTAGCATTCCCGTCTGCAACTCAAAACGAACTAGATTTAGATGATGCTAGAAAATTAGTTGAAAACGGATGTCTTTGTGTAACTGAAGCAGCTAACATGCCTTCTACACTAGATGCAATCAACTATTTCTTAGACAATAAAGTATTATTCTCTCCTGGTAAAGCTTCCAATGCTGGAGGTGTTGCTACATCAGGATTAGAAATGACTCAGAACTCTATCCGTCTTAACTGGACTTCTGAAGAAGTTGATGCAAGATTAAAGGAAATCATGATCGGTATCCACAAAGCTTGTAGAGACTACGGAAAAGACGAAGACGGTTATGTAAACTACGTAAAAGGTGCCAATATTGCCGGCTTTGTAAAAGTAGCAGAAGCAATGTTAGCTCAAGGAGTTGTGTAACGAAAAATAATAAAGGTTGGGAGAAACTCCCGACCTTTTTTGATACAGCCTGTTCCCGGGATAATGGGAAAAAAGTAAAAAGTGAAAGGAGAAAGCGTTGCTATATGCAGCGCTTTTTTTATTTTTATAGGATGAACTCCTCCAAAAATATTGATGAATATATTCTCCTGTTTCCTGTAGAGGCTCAGGAAAAACTTATTGAGCTAAGAGTATTCATTACCTCTCAAGTTCCCCATCTTGAAGAATATATTGGCTACCAGATGCCCGCTTTCAGGTATAAAGGAAAACCTCTTATCTATTTTGCCGGATACAAAAAGCATATTGGATTTTACCCGGGAGCCGAGGGTATTAAAAATTTTGAAAAAGATTTTGAAAAAAGAAATTATAAGTTCTCTAAAGGCGCCGTACAGTTTCCGCTCGATGAAGAGAATCCTTTAGATCTTGTCGATAAAATTTTAGCGTTCAAAATGAAAGAAATTGAACAAAAAAAATCCTGAAATACAAGATTTCAGGATTCCGACTAGTGTTTACTAAAGTACTATCACTTTTTCTTTTTAGACTTTTTTTCTTCTTTGGTTGCTTCTGCAGGCTTAGTAGCTTCCATAGTGGATCCTGTAGTTGCAGTGGCTTCTGCCGCCGGAGTCGCTGTTGATGCTTCCGTTGCAGTTGTATTTTGGCTTTTTGTGGTGGTAGAATTCCAATCCGTCTTCGCTTCTGATGTCTGTGGTTGAGTTTGATGAGTTGTTGTTGGGTTATTAGTCGTGCTTTCTACTGGCTTCTGAGTCTGTGTCTGAGCCGACACTGCGATTACTCCGACTAATGTAAACGCTGCTGTTAAAAATAACTTTTTCATAATGTAATATTTAAATGATTGTTTAAACTAAACGGGATGTCATTTATAAAAATTATGCGCAAGTATCTTATTTAACGGACTTTATTATTTTTTAAGAAGAATTTACAAAAAAATAAATCGGATGAATTTTTCAAGAGAATCGAAACTGGATCATGGAGGTTTTTCCTGGTTGAAAGGACTTTTCTTAGCGTTTTCCTTCCTAATCCTTGTCAAGGTTTTGAACCTTGACAAGGATTACTCTTCTGTTTCAAGATTACTTCCCTATATTCTTCATCATTTTTTCAACAAACTCAAAAGCGGCCGGACAAATAATCGTGTTCTTCAGCATCAAGTTATTGATTTGATAGATTTTTTTACGGTCTGTATGTGGATATTCTCTACAAGCTTTCGGTCTTACTTCGTAGATAGAACAAGTATTATCATCATTAAGGAAAAAACAGGGAAGATTTTGCAATACTTTATCATTGTCTTCATCTACTCTTAGAAATTTAGCTTCAAAATCAGCAGACTTCATGCGAAGATGTTTGGAAATACGCTCAATATCTTTTTCCGTATACAGTGGCCCGGTGGTTTTACAGCAATTGGCACATTGTAAACAGTCTATTTTTTCAAAAACTTCATCGTGGGTTTCCTGTACTACATAATCTAGGTTTTTGGGCGGCTTTTTCTTCAATCCGTCCAAAAACTTCTTATGTTCTTTCTGCTTTTGTAAAGCCTGTTTTTTATAAAAATCTAAATTCATTTATTCTTTATTTCCCGCCTGAACCGGAAGATCTGTTTTTTGATATTCATTGATCTTGTCCAAATCTAAAATGGTAGCAAGGTTATTTTTATCAGGATAATACATAGGGACAAATTTTGCTCCGTATACAATTTCTCCTGTTACAAAAGAAGATCTCTGAACTACCGTATTGGAAAACACTTCATCAAATGCCCGCACCTGAACAATAATTTCAATATCTGTACTTTTAAAATCAGCCTCAGAAAAACCATAAAACGGAGAGTCTTCATCTATTTTATGAACAACAGTCCAGTTCAATGCTAATGTATTTATTTTACTTAAATGGGTTTGCAATCTGTAGAAGTTACTTTTAGCAACATCATTTTCAACCACTTCTATTGCTGTAGATACAATGACATCAGCATCTGTAAGGGCATTATTTTTATAGGGAGCTAATCTGAACATTAAAGCTGTAGCATCTTCAAAAGGAGCAATCACGGCAATATCGGAAAACCTTAAATAAGCCCTCGGCCTTGAAAACCTTCCATAGAAAAGCCCTGTTGCAATGGCAAAGGTAAGCAATCCCAGAAAAGCTTCAAAAGTAGCTACCAGACTGGCTAAAAATCCAACAGGAGCAATTCTTCCATATCCTACTGTTGTAAAGGTCTGCGAACTGAAAAAGAAAACATCAATAAATTCATTCAAAGGGTCACTTTTATCAATTCCCGTAAGGTGTTCTACTCCTATCAGGTAATAGATCATTGCAAATACAAGATTGATGAGGATATAAGCCACTACCAGGTATGAAATAAACCGAAATGAAGATAGATTCAGCATCGTGTGATACCAACTCAGGCTGTTGAAACATTCACTCCTGTTCTTTTCACATTTGGGAGGCCATCCTTATTGATAAACCTTCCTGAGGCATTGCTTCCAAAACCACTATTTTCAGTGTTTTTCTGGCGGATCTTTTTTCTGAACCCTCTTGTCATCTTATATCATTTGTTTCTGAATAATTTACTCCATGATCATTCACCTACTTCTATTTCCGGGTACAAAGATAAAATATTGTTTTCATGAATTTTATCAATCGAATCATTACTTATTCAATTTGATTTTACAGTACATTTGGAATATGAAAAAGCTTGAATCAAGAGAGGATATTGAACACCTGGTCAATTCATTCTATACCAAAGTAATAAAGGATGAAACCATTGGTTTCTTCTTTAATGATGTTGCCAAAGTAGATTGGGATAAGCATCTTCCCAAAATGTATTCTTTTTGGGAATCTATTCTTTTTGGGCAAATGACTTATAAAGGAAATCCAATGGGAGTACACTTTCCGATCAATGAAATACAGGCTATGGAACAAAAACACTTCGACAGATGGCTGGAACTATGGAGAACGACCATTGAGGAAAATTTTGTAGGTGAAAACGCTGATATGGCGATCTATAAATCCGAAAATATTGCCAAGTTGATGGCCTTTAAAATGGAATTAGCGAGAAGACTGTAATGCGTTGCAAATTTTCACGATACGAGTTTCGGGATATCTCTTTTAAGGGACAATGACCGTAAAAATATATGCAGCTAGATTCACCAATAGTACCGTTCCGTATAATATATTTGTTTTTCCACGGCTTAATGAAAGCATTACGATAAAGACAGAAAGGGAAAGGAGGATAATATCTTTTTTATCTAATCCCAAGACCAATGGAATATCATATGTAATACATACTGCGGAAACAGCAGGAATTGTTAATCCAATACTCGCTAATGCAGATCCTAATGCCAGATTTAAACTAGATTGTATCTGATTACTTCTTGCAGCTCTGATTGCTGCCACACCTTCCGGAAGAAGAACTACGGCTGCAATAATTACCCCTACAAGTGATTTGGAGCCCCAGCACTTTGTACCATTCCTTCAATCGTATTCGAAAGTCCTTTTGCCATTAATACGACAATTACAAGACAAACAATCAGGAAGCCGAAGCTTATCAAGGTTTTTGTTAAAGTAGGAATATAATGTTCTTCAGGATGTTCATCAGGAACTATAAAGTAACTTCTGTGTCTCACTGTCTGTACCATTAGGAAAACTCCATAAATTACAAGACATGCAATGGAAATAAATATAAGTTGTGCTTCATTATAGAAAGGCCCATTGACACTTGATGTAAAGTTAGGAAGAACCAGCGTAAGAATAAGAATTGAAACCGTACTTACCAGGTAAGTAGTTGCTGAAGTTCTTGCAAAGAATTGTTCATGATATTTCACACCACCTACCAAAATACAGATTCCTAAAATCCCATTCAGGATCAACATTACGGCAGCGAAAACGGTATCTCTGGCCAGCGTGATCGCCTGATCTCCGCCGGCAACCATCAGTGAGATGATCAGCGCAACTTCAATGATCGTTATACAAAGAGCCAAAATAATGGTACCAAAAGGTTCTCCTACTTTATGAGCCACCATTTCAGCATGGTGTACTGCCGATAAAACACTCCCAATGAGTAAAATACCGGCAATAATATCATAAGTAACGCCGCCTCCCATCAGTCCGGAAAAGTAATAACCTACCGCAAGGACAGGAAAAATATAGGTGTAGTGTAAAAGTTCTTTAGGTTTCATATCGTGACTACAAAATACAAAAAATCTATAACATTTTCAATATTAAAAGAAAATATTAATGTTATTTTAATGAGGCCAGAAGTTAAAGTCCTGATAATCTGTAAACATATGAAACAGAAGTCCAATTCCTATAATTCTGGTATTTCCTTTAAAAAATAACATCAAAAAATACACCGCAATGGCATAATAGGAATGTAAAAAATGGAAACCGATACTTTCTCTTGAAGGATCGAAAATAGGATTGGCAAAAAGATGATCCAGATCTACCAGCATTGTTGCCAATAATATAAGATATACCCGCTTCCAATCTTTAGGATAAAAGACCAGCGCTATAAACACGGGAAAAACAAAATGCAAAAAATAATGGGTGCAGGTTTTAAGCAAAGCAATTTCTGATGGAGCCATTAATGGATATTTTTTCAGGTTCTATAATTACCACCGTAAAATTAAGGGTAAATCTCCTTTCTTCGCTTTTATTTTCACCCAATAATTCTGCGACTGATTTCCATATAACACGTACTCAACTTCAGAAATAATTCGTTTCTCTGTATTACTCAATGTTTTTAAAGATGAATACAACAAAGCATTATTTCGGATCAAGATGTAATTTGCGTTTAATGACGGCGATAATACTACTGTTTTTCTTGTAGATTTTATGACAACTCCATGATTATTCTGACTGATTGTATTGGGTTGAAAAGGAATTGCGGTGAATTGGTTTTCATCATTGATCCATTTTTGAGATTGGAAATACTTCCATGTTCTTCCAGGATCTATACTTTGAATATCTATAGTATAAGTAGGCTGAGTAATCTTTTGAAAGGTCTTTTGTTCAATTTCATTAAAGTTATCATCATACCCATAGCTGATAATAGTATCGTTGATTTGTTCTAGATCAGCAATACCTTTTAAGGAAGTAATTCTTGAGGAATCAACCAAGCTCTTATTGAAAAGTCGGGTAAAATTTATAATATTTTCTTTGTCTAATTCTGCTTGAAAAAAGTGATTTCCTTTTTGAAGCTTTGAAGCAATTGAATTAAAAACTTCCGGGTTTGAATTATTTTTTATTTCAATTTCATCGTGGTTCAGTTCAATAGCAAAGCTTTGAATTTTTTGCCCTGAAATGAATGAAATACTTCCCAATGAATTCTGAATCAACTGATCTGCATCTCTAACAGAGTTTTCAGATTGCAGGAAAAACTCCTGATTAATCATTTCCAAAGCATGATCAGAAGTTCCTACAATACAATGATTCCCTTTTATCATAAGGAAAAACTGCCCCTTTCGAAAATGATTATTTCCCTGATCTGTAAACTTTTGTTTTTTTAAAAAAGAAATGAATTTTTGAGCATCTTTAAGCTCTAAAACGCTATACCACTCAGAAAACTTAGTGTCTTTAATGTGGAAAACCTGCAAAAAGTCCGGAATCCTGATTCCTGCATTTTTCGGAGAGCTTACGTGATCTCCTTTTGTCTTACTTCCTGCCCACTTTGAAGGATGAATAGCTAAGTTAAAAAGGTATTGTCCCGTCAATTTTTTACTATCGATTAGAACCACTGCATCTGCACGCTTAGAAATGTATCTAAGGTTCTTATCTTTATGAAAAATCACAAAATATATTGCAACAGCGAGCAATAAAAGTAACGGGATAATAATCTTCTTTTTTTTCATCTATAAGACTGGTGACTTCTTTTCGGTTTCTTTTGTTTTAAAAACCTGATCGAATACATCAAAGAAATACATTAAACTGTTTTCTGAAGAGTTTTTGATATTATAATTCATTTCAGTCTGGATACTTTCTCCTTTTACTTCTGTTTTATAATACAATTCGCCTATATTTTTTTTGATGGCATCCAACGCTTTTCTCTCTTTAGGACTTTTGAATTCTTTATCTAATCCGGTTAAAAGTTTTTGGATATCTAATCTTCCGGATAAAGGATATTTAGCTGAGTCTTTCGCCCATTTCCTAGAAATATCAGATTGGTTTACAGGTAAAATATTATCTGCAGAACTCATCAGATATACCACCCCATCTTTTACAGTAAAGAACAACTGGTCAATGTAGCCTCCGTTTTTCTCTTCCTTAAAGGTGTATAAGTTTCCTTTTTTAGAGAACCTTTTAGACAGCTTTTTATTCGTAGTCAGTAAATCAAAAATACGAGTCCAATAGCCTTCGTTCTCTGTGGCAAAAGCAAAAGTAAAGTTAGGAACAGCAATTTCCTTGGTTTTCTTTACTTCTTTTTCATTGAAATCAGCGTCGTATTCATAATCAGTATACTCTACTTTTTTAGATTTCAATTCATTCAAAACAAAGATTCCATTTCCTGGTGCTATTTTAGCAATCGCTTCTTCATCCAGAACAATCTTCATGGTTTCCATGATCAGTTCCATTTCTTTTTTGTACTCAAGCTCTCCGGAATTCTGAAGAAGGCTATACATCATATCAAAACATTTCGCTCCATTTACGTTCATCGCATAGTAACCGACGCTTTTTTCATTGATCAGTTCCAGCAATTTTTTATTTTTCTTTCCTTTATAAATGGCCGATATATTTTTCTGAATATCATTGTTTCGATGTTGATAATTATTAACCAATCTTACTTTATCTTTATCAAAATACAGATTGTATGAAGAGTTGGAATTGTACATATTTTTGAAGAACTCTCCATACGCATAATACTTCGTCATCTTCCCATAAATCCCTTCATTTACAATTCTGCCATAGTCCGTATAGACAAAAACATCGGAATTGGCATCTCTGAACGACAGCATTTCTTTGGGAACATCAATTTCTAAATTTGAACTGAAGTATTGGTCAAACCTATCTTCAGCCTTCTTTTGAACAATTTTGAAGTTTTCTCTGCGGATAGAGTCCTGTTCTTTCTGATAGGCTTTTTCATATTCATCATCATAAGCTTCGTTAGGCATTTCTTCTCCATTTTCAGGATTTTCAGCGCTTTCTTTTTCTGCAGGATATTGATGATGCTTTTGTAGGTATTTGATATCTTTCTGAATTCTTGCGATCTCGTTATTATTATCTTTAATACTTTCTTTCAGGTACTTAACATCTTCCTTAAGATTTTTAATTTCCTCTTTATAATCAAAAGGTTTTTCAGGTTCAGCAGTATAAATACCATCTGTGCTAGCATCTACTGCAACCGAATCAATAGCGACAACAGCAGTACTGTCTGTGACAGCCTCTGCCTCTGAAGACCAAAGATCTTTATAAGGTTTGGTATAGCTTATCATGCTGAGAACAGCTCTACTACCATTCCATGCAACAAAAATATCATCATCAATATCTACATAAGAATAGTTCTTTCTGTTGAAAACTTCCTGTCCTTTTTTCTTCATAGAATGAACAAACTCCTGGAACTTTTCATTATTATCAATGATAAAATGGGTATTATATGTCTTTATAGAATCATTAAAACTTGCATAGTGATATTGAACGGCATCGTATTTAATTCCTGTTTTGGAATAATCTGTCCATGTAGGCTTTTCCTTACTTTTCTTGCTAAGTTCATGCAGCAATGGATTCAGTTTATTCCAGTTGATTTTATTATTAAGCTCCTTTCCGTTGACTTCCATATAAAATACGGCATCTGACGGAAGTTTCATGCTGCTTTGGGCAAAAGCCAACGTAAAACCAAAAAGTATGAAAATAATTTTTTGCGTTTTTAAGAATATAGATTTCATGACTATAGTTTAGAAATTTATTGAAAAAGAATGGTATTTTGTATTTGTCTTTTCTGAAGAATCAGATCCAATATGTCCGCCTCCAGTTTAAGGGCTTTTTTGTTGGGAGAAAGCACATAAGTACTATTCGTTTGTGATTTCACGGTACTTTCAAATTGCATAATGGAAGTATATCGGGCATCAGTAAAAACTTCCTTATCTGCTTTGCTCATCTTATCATAATCTTCTTTGAAGGTATTGACTTTATTTCGTGTCAATGTCTTTTTCTCAAAATTCTGACTATAGACTTGTGTTGGAATCATCTTACCTAATATCTTCTGAGCTTTCAGCTTTTCAAGACCTGTATTGATATTTTCAATTTTTTTGAAATTACAGCTCAGCTTGATGATATAATTATCAAAATCCATAGAGGTTTTTACATTGCTGATTCCTGGAGTTTCTTTAAAAATTTTGGCAGCTTCATTGATTTTGTTTTCAATTTCAGCTTTTTTGGGAACTTTTTTTCCATTGATGGTTTCCATTTTGGAAATGGAAGCCAGCCTTGTTTTGCTTTTGCTGGCGTTAAGAATAATAGTATACTCTCCCGAACCATCAGCCTTTACATTTACCTTATCCAAAATATCAAAGCAACTTGTCAGGCATAGCAAAGGAAAGAATAGAAGAAATAATTTTAGAAAATTTTTCATGATTGGCTTAAAGCGACAAAATTACTCAATTCTAGCCTTACATCCTTATAATCTTTGATTTTTTGAGCATAAATAGCTGTTTTCCGGTACTTTTTCTGACAGATACAACACTACTTTTTTATTTTAGATTTTTTTAAATACGTCCTTTCAGATAATCCTGACGAAGATCTTCATCTAGTTTTTCAATAGCATATCGAAGACAGGTTCTGGGCATTTCTTTGTAATACTGATTCAGATAGTTTATCAACGCTCTTTCATCCTTATTTCCCATCTCTCTTAATAGCCATCCATTGGCTTTATGCATCAGATCATGTGGGTGTTTCAAATTTCTCGTTACAAATTCTTTGGTAAGATCAAATGATCCTCTTTGATATAATGCATGGTTCCCACAACGGCAATTCTCTTATGCCACATTTCTTCTGCTTCTGAAAGATCTCTCAACAGATTTTCCTTGTTATTTTCAAAAGCATATCTGCCAAGAATCTTATAACAAGTGGAATCTACCAGATCCCAGTTATTGATGCAGGGTAGATGATTAAGATAAAATGCTATGATTTCATCTTTCACCTCTTTATCTTTTGTCTTTTCAAACTTTGAAATCAATATAAAAAGAGCGGTAAGCCGATGTTCATGGTATTTTGAAGAAAGCAGTTCACTAAGTTCATTTAAATTGATTTTTGAGTAATACTCCTTAGCAACAGTCCTCTGATCGGGAACTTTCACTCCTAAAAAGAGGTCGCCTTCTCCATATTCTCCTTTACCCGTTTTAAAAAATCTTGGAAAGAATTCGGCTTTTTCAGGAATAGACAAAACGGCCAGGGCTTCCTGTATTTCTTTGATGATACTACTCATTTAAATTGATAAATCTTGTAAAGCTATTCTGCAAAAGGAAAATAAAGGTTTAAAAATTACTCTTCTGTGATGATATACCTTTTTGTCCCGTTCTTGTACCATGCTTCCTGACCTTTTAAGAATAGTTCTGCATTGTGGACATATCTTTTTAGCCCTTCATTTTGAATTCCAAAATCCGGAATATTCTTACCTATTCTGATAAACTCTTCCAAATCATCGTTATGAAAATGAACAGCTTCTATATAAGCTTCACTCCGGGAGCAATTTCTTTCATTCTCAATAACCAATACCAAATTCATTTTTTCCCCATTCAGGGCTTCTTTCTCGAAGGAATAAAGATCATTGAACCATGCCATAAGTCTAAAGAAAAGTTGACGGTATCTTTTAATGTCAGGATGTGTGAAAATCTCTTCAGTCATTATAAAGTCAGAGACCACCTCCAATTGGTCACATACCAATTCACCACCTACCAGTTTTTCACGAATCAACATATAGTCTTCTACTGAAGGAAATGACTGAGTCTTCTCATTATTATACTCAGTTTCAATTTCCATTCCTTCAAACCAATCTTGATGATGTCTTATCAATCTTTCGAACCAATAATCTGTCACAAAAGGAGAAAATTCTTTTTTGATAATAGTAAGCTGATGAAAAAATTCGGGTTCACCCTCTTCAGGTAACTCTCCTTTGAGAATATCAATAGCTCTTTGACACGCTATCTTTAATTCATTAATTGGGCGTGACCCATAAAAATCATCGAAACAGAATCCAAAAAACATCCATCTTCCCAAAACGATCAACTTGTCAATTCCAGCATTTGGATACACCTGTGCCGTCAAACTTCCCAATCGTGCTTTCTTGTATATTTTCTTCTGAGAGGCTGACAAAATAGAATATTTATCTATTAAATCAATCATCAGTTGTTCTGATAGGTCTTCGTAGGTGCTGCTTTTGAATAAAAAAGGATATTCAAAAAGGATTTTTTGTATTTTCATAGTAAGGATTTGCTTTTTTAAAATTAATAATAAAAAAAACATCCTTTTATTTTATTCCTTTACATTTTATGTTAAATTATATTGCAAACATAACAATATTTAATCCCATTATTCAGAAACACTATTCTCTTGCTCTTCCTCTTCTTTCACAATCTGTTTAGGATTGGCAACCTTCGCAATCGTAAGTCCCTGAACAATGATGGAGAACACGACTACACAATAGGTAATACTCAAAATCGTTTCACTATATTCGCTTTTAGGGATAGACATCGCCAGTGCAATAGAAACTCCACCACGAATTCCACCCCAAACTAAGACTTTTACAGTCTGCGGACTAAAACTTTTTCTCAAAGAAGTAAATTTCGTAGGCCCCCAAATGGAAATAAATCTTGCAAAAAGAACGACAAAGATTGCTAGTAGACCAGGGATCATAAAATGTTTCAGGTCTTTAATCATTAAAAGCTCAAATCCGATAAATAAGAATAATACAGCATTCAAAATTTCATCAATCAGCTCCCAAAATTTGATAAGATAGTCCTGGGTAACAGACTTCATTTTAAAGTTCATGTTAAAGTTCCCCATAAATAATCCTGCGGCAACCATCGTTAATGGCCCTGAAATATGCATCTGTCTTGCAATAAGATAACCTCCCATTACCACGGAAAGCGTTACCAGAACGGAAATAATATAATCATCTACTTCACGCATTAACCTGGAAGTAACCCAACCTAACAAAACACCAAGTAAAAGCCCCCCACCTGCTTCATGAAGCAATAGCAGTCCTATACTTTCTACCCCAAGATCTACTTCTTTTCCTACGGCTAACTGTAGTACTACTGTAAAGACCACAACAGCCATACCATCATTGAAAAGAGATTCACCCGCCACCTTTGTTTCCAGCGATTTGGAAACTTTAGCCTGTTTCAGTACACTCAGAACTGCTACCGGATCGGTAGGTGAAATCAGTGCTCCAAAAACAAGACAATAAATAAACGGAAGCTGAATGCCTACATAAGGAAGTAAATAGAACATCCCAAAACCTACCACAAATGTGGAAATTACAACTCCTACAGTGGAGAATATCAGTACAGGCCTGAATTGTTCTTTAAGATCGTTGATATTAATGTGAATTCCTCCCGCAAAAAGAAGGAAATTAAGCATGGCTCCCATCAGAATTTCTGTAAAGTCTATGCTTTCCATTAAATTATTAAGATGCCCGAAAGTTCTTGGAAGTATCGTTTCTCCGAATAATACCAGAAAAATAGAAACCACAATGGCAATCACCATGATCCCGATGGTACTCGGAAGTTTTAAAAATCTGTAATTAAGGTAGGCAAATATGGATGCTAGCACGATTAATGCTGAAAATGAATAATATAATTCCACTAAGTGTTCTTTTTTAAAATTAATTTATAAGTCTAAGTAAAGGACCTTGATGTATATTTTTTGATTACCTTTTTCCCAAATGTCAAACATTCCGTCTTTTGAAGGCTTTGATCCTCTTGTATAATCATTTCCTATATTCAGAATATTCAAAAGAATATATTCATCTCCCACCGAATTGACAAGATAAGCGGTTTTCTCAGACTTTCCGTCTCCGGAACTTTTGATTCCATCTGCCAAAGCTCTAAACTGATTCAGGTGATGCATAAAATTGTTTCCATCTTTTGAAGAATCATAAGCCCTGAGCAAAATAAGCAAAATATCGAGATTGGTAGGATCTTTATCATATAAGACCTTCCCTTGCTTGATACAGTCTTCAAACTTGTTTTGCTTAAAAGCTTCTGCCAAATTTTTAAACCCTTCATCTGATGTGGTTACCCTATCGGCTCTGAAATTTCTTCCATAGTACAGATATTGTGCTTCGATACTATCTAAAGACTTTGGATATCCTTTATATTTGAAAAGGAGTTTCTCGTAATTGTACGGTGAATCAGAGCTTTTTAGACTTTTTTCAATAGCCTTAAAGTCTATTTTTGATTTCTGGCTGAACCCAAAAACCGAAAATAGAATGAATAAAAGGAAAAAATGATATTTCATTAATTGTTATTTTCATCCTCTTCGTCATCGAAGTACTCGAAAAGGAAATCATTGTATGGAAATCTGGAGATATGAATTTTCATGACCTCATCGTAGATCATTTTTTTCATTTCAGGGAAGTTTTCCTTCGTAAGAGCAGAAATGAAAACAGTTGGATGCTTTGATTTAGCCATCCATGTCTTTTTCCATTCTTCAAGGGAAACATTCTTTCTTGTACTAGGCGTCAGATCATCCTCATCTTTTTTCTCATAGCTAAAGCCATCAATTTTGTTGAATACCATAATCATCGGTTTCTGATGAGCATTGATATCCATTAAGATCTGATTAACAGAGTTGATGTGATCTTCAAAACTTTCGTGAGAAATATCAACCACATGAATCAAAAGATCAGCTTCACGAACCTCATCCAACGTAGATTTAAATGATTCTACCAATTGAGTAGGCAATTTTCTGATAAATCCTACAGTATCAGTAAGGAGAAACGGAAGATTTCCGATTACAACTTTTCGTACGGTAGTATCTAGTGTTGCAAACAATTTATTCTCTGCAAAAACTTCAGATTTTGAAATAGAATTCATCAAGGTAGATTTTCCAACATTCGTGTATCCTACCAAAGCTGCACGCACCACTTTTCCACGATTGTTACGCTGAGTGGCCATTTGTTTATCGATGATTTTCAGTTTATCCTTCAATAGAGTAATTCTGTCACGGATAATACGACGGTCAGTTTCAATTTCCGTTTCCCCGGGACCTCTCATCCCGATTCCTCCTTTCTGACGTTCCAAGTGAGTCCACATTCTGGTCAATCGAGGCAAAAGATATTGATACTGAGCCAATTCCACCTGAGTTCTCGCATAAGAAGTCTGTGCTCTTTGTGCAAAAATATCGAGGATAAGATTGGTACGATCCAGGATTTTAACTTCCATTTCCCTTTCCAGGTTTTTAAGCTGTGAAGGAGAGAGTTCATCGTCAAAAATTACCGTTCCTATTTCGTTTTCCTTTACATATTCTTTTATCTCTATTGCTTTTCCGCTTCCAATAAAGGTTTTGGAATCAGGCTGTGTTAATTTTTGGGTGAAACGTTTTTGTACGGTTGCCCCAGCTGTGAAAGCTAAAAACTCCAGTTCATCCATGTATTCCACCAGTTTTTCTTCATCCTGATTTTGAGTAATAATACCCACCAGGACTGCCTTCTCATAATTATGTTCTTTCTTTTCTAACATTAAAGTTCTGTCTATGTTTATGATTTTTACAAGATAATATTTTTCAGAAAAAAAACAAAATCAATTTTTAGTTAATAACACTTTTTAATATAAATTTAAGTTCAACACTTTATTATTTTATAAAAATTCAATAACTTTATATAATAATTTTCTGATTTTTAAATATTTAAATTAAAAATTAATTCCAGAAGATCATGATTACCCATATTAGATGTATGATTATTGATGATGATGAACTGGACAGGCTGGTTCTTCAGCATTATATCAAACAGTATGAAAATATAGAAATTGTCGCTTCTTTTGATTCGGCTGAAAAAGCAATTCCTTACCTTGAACTTCCTATTGATCTTCTGATCATTGAAACCAATTTAAAAGGAATGAGCGGCCTTGAATTCAGAAACCTGGCACATAAGATCCCTGCCTGCATCTTTGTAAGCTCCCGTCCGGAACTGGCATCCTGTTTTTTTGAAATCAATACTCTTGATTTTATTACCAAACCACTTACTAAAGAACGTTTTCATTACTCTATGCAGAAGCTTTTTGATTTTTTTAAGGTAAAAGAAAAATGCGAATGTTATGATGCCATGCTGGGTCAGGATCTTATCAAGGTCAAAGAAAGTGGGAATATTTTTCAAATCAGAAAGACAGACATTCTTTATTTGGAGGCTCTCAAAGATTATACACGGATCATCACTCTTGAGAAAAACCATTGTATTCTTGATTCCCTGGGTAATCTTCTGCGTAAAAGCTTTTTTGATTCTTTTGTAAGAATACACAGGAGCTATGCTGTTCCCAAACATCTCATCCGTGGAAAAAGTTATCATGAAATTGAACTGATCCACCGTATTAAGCTTCCTATCGGCAGAACTTATAAAGAAAATTTATCCTTTTTTGAGCCTTAAAAAGATATTTCATCTTTACAATAATTCACAAAACGCCATTAGTCGATTATTCCTGTCGTTAGTCTATTTTTCAGTGAACAGATTCGGATAGGTGGTAATTTAGTCTTCCCCAAATTACAATGGAAAGACATTTAATTCATCACCTTAAAACTGTTATCCATGAAAAAAATATTTATTCATTTTCCTCTTCTGTTTGCCTTTTCTCTTTCAAATCTGAATGCTCAATCAGCAGTTCTGGCAACGGGAGCAGATATTTCAGGAGGCAATGGGTCTGTTTCTTACAGTATCGGCCAGACAGCATATCTTTATAAAGGAGCAAACAATCAGCTTCTGGAAGGTGTTCAACAGCCTTATGAAATTACAACACTTGCGGCGCATGAAACAAGAGCGTCAAACCTGGAGGGTATTCTGTTATATCCTAATCCTTTCAAAGATTTTCTGTACTTGGAGTTTACAACTAATGACTTTAAAAATGCAGATTA
Organism: Chryseobacterium tructae; assembly: GCF_030409875.1. Lineage (NCBI taxonomy): Bacteria > Pseudomonadati > Bacteroidota > Flavobacteriia > Flavobacteriales > Weeksellaceae > Chryseobacterium > Chryseobacterium tructae. The sequence goes on from NZ_JAUFQR010000003.1 coordinate 479,422, forward strand.
TCAGCTATACGATGCTCAGGGCAAACTCATCAAAAAAGATTTGATTTTACAGTCAAAATCTGAGCTCAATTTCTCCGAACTTCCTTCTGCGATGTATATCATCAGGATTAATAAGCATGGAGAAAATATAAAAACGTTCAAAATCATCAAAAAATAATCACCATGAAAAAAATATTATTATTGTTCTGGACTCTGTCCGGGCTCTTTGTAGGGCTCTCACAGGTTCCTGAAAAAATGAGTTATCAGGCTGTTATAAGAAACGGATCGGGGCAGCTATTAAACAATCAGGGAATTGCTGTAAAAGCAAGCATATTACAAGGTTCTCCTGCAGGTACTTTGGTATACTCTGAACGGCTTACCGGCAATACCAACGCCAATGGGCTGATCACTATGGAAATAGGAACAGGAACCATACTTTCCGGAACATTTACTTCTATCGACTGGCCTTCAGGAAACTATTATTTAAAAACAGAAACTGATCCTTCGGGAGGAACAAATTACACGATAACAGGAAGCAGCCAATTGCTGAGCGTTCCGTATGCCATGTACGCAAAATCTGCCGGCGGCGGCGGTGGCAGTTTTACAATCCCCTATACCAATGTTGTAAATAATGCCGCTACTCTATTTTCATTAACAAATGATGGAGATGGAACCTCCTTAGAGGGAAACAATAACACAACAACATCCAATATTGCAGCGATAAGAGGAGTCGTAACCAGTGCATCTCCAGGAGGGTTTTCTTCTGCGGTACGAGGAATTAACAACGGAACGGGAGGTCTTGGCGTAGGAGTTTACGGAAGCCAAGCCGGAAGCGGATGGGGAGTGTATGGGTCTACCCCTAACGGACTCGGAATCTATGGAAATGCAACAGGCAACGGAACCGGGGTTTATGCCAACAGTAATACAGGAACCGGGCTTACAGCAACCAGCAACAACGGAATTCCTGCCAGTATTTCGGTGCTCAACAATGCCAATAACAATAATGCACTTAATGTTTCCACCGTTGGAAACGGAACGGTTGTTAACGTTACAACATCAGGAAATGGAGCTGGAGTAAGAAGCTCAGCGGTTGGCGGTTTTGCGATACACGGAATCACGAGCTCTCAAACGTCGGCAGGTGTTGTAGGCGATAATAACGCAGCTGGTGAAGCTATAGTCGGAAGAACAACCAGCGATATTGCCGGAGCTATAGTAGGCCGTAATGATGGCGGAGGATATGGGGTAAGAGGATTTGTTGCAACTAGTACGACCGGAACAGGTATAGGTGTTTATGGACAAGTAGGCATAAATAATAGTACCGGGCGGGCAGGTAGATTTGAAAATTTTAACAATACAAATACTGATGCAAATACTTTTGAAGTAGTATCTAACGGAAATGGGAATATTCCCGATAACACAAAAGGAAATGCGGCATCGTTTCTGCTCAACAATAACAATAGTGTAGGTGCTGCTGTAAGGGGGGAAGTAAATACTATTTTTGGAAACTTTGGTGCTGCTGCTGTTTTTGGAGTTTCGTCAGGAACCGGAGGGCGCGCAGGTTTATTTTATGCCTCAAACCCAGCAGGGAACGGAGCATCACTTATCGCCCTAACTGATGGAAACGGAAATGCGATTACAGCGAATGCCGGTAAAGACGGAAACGGAGTAGAAACTAATATAGACGGAGCAGGAAATGCCCTTTATGCATGGGTACCTACTTTTTCTACGGGCAGAGCGGGCAGGTTTGAAATTTTTAATGAAAATAATACCAGCGATGTCATAACGGTAAAAACCGTTGGAAATGGTATTGCGGGGAATTTCAAAGTTGATAAGGTTACCGGAACCTCCTCTGCGTTAAAGGGTGAAGTCAACTCGCAGTTTGCTAATTTCGGAACAGCCGGAATATATGGGGTTTCTTCAGGAACAGGCGGTTACGCTGGCTTATTTACTCATCAAACCCTGCAGGGAATGGCCCTGCTCTATTAGCCTTAACAGATGGAAACGGAAATGGAATTACTGCCAATGCAGGGGGAAATGGTGATGGTATTGAAGCTTCCTGTGACGGATCTGGTAATGCCATCTCTGGTTTTATCCCCAATTTTGGTACCGGTAGAGCAGGTAGATTTGCTAACTTCAACAGTGCTAATGGCCAGCCAGTAGTTCATGTAACTACTAATGGTACAGGTTCTACTCTACTTGTCAATCATCAGGGACCATCAGGCAATATTGCTATCTATCAAAGCGCATCAGCCAATGTAGCCCGTATTAATAAAGCAGGAACAGGGTTTTTCAATGGAGGAACACAAAATAGCGGCGCAGACGTTGCAGAAGCGTTTGATGTAGAAGGGATTATTTCTGAATATGAAGCCGGTGATATATTAGTGATTTCCACAAATTCTGACAGAACCGTAGAAAAATCTTCAAAACCTTATTCCAATCTAGTCGCTGGTGTATATGCTACCAAGCCAGGAGTACTTTTGACCGAGGAACACATTGACACTGATATTTCTAACAAAGTTCCCATGGGTGTAATTGGTGTGATTCCAACTAAAGTATGTCTGGAAAACGGAGCCATAAAAAGAGGCGATCTTTTGGTTACCTCATCTAAAGCCGGTATTGCTATGAAAGCAAATCCTAAAAAGGTAAGAATAGGACAGGCTATCGGAAAGGCCCTTCAGGATTACAATCAAAAAGAGATTGGAAAAATTCAAGTATTAGTTAACATAAAATAAATCGTCATGAAAATAGCATATATCATCCCACTATTATTTTTAAGCCCCTTGATTTATTCTCAGGAAGCAAAACAAACTTCTCCAGCAGAAGATCAGACATTGGCTGTAAAACAGATCAAAGAACAGGAAGCTAAAATTCTGAAAGAAACTAAGGAAAATATAGAAAAAGAAACTCCCCAGACAGGCCTGGTTTCCGATTATGGAATGGAAATTAAAAATAAGGAAGCACAACCCAAACCATCATCCGACAAATCTGGCATCATGCTTCCTAACACGGCCAGCATTGAAGACATTAAAAAAAGCATCCCCAGCAGACAGGCATCTCATACAGCGCATTCTAGGAACACAAATAAAACTATCATTGGATTACCTAATACGGCAACTCTTGAAGAAATAAAAAAAACTATCCCTAAAAACTAATGCCAGCAAAAACTAATAATCAAACTCAATTTTTCAAACAAAAGAAGTCCGCTATTGAGCGGACTTCCTATATTTTATAATCAGGCTATCAATCCCAATCAGCTGCAACAAATTTCATAGAATTTCCATGATCATCAGATAATGTAAGAAAATGTCCTTCTACAGAATATCTTGTCATAGTTTCAAATTTCTTTTGAAAAGAAGTTTCAAGATTCATATCCTGACAGGCCTTCAATGTACTTACCCCTTGGGAAATCTTCACTATCCCCCCTTTCTTAAATTCTGAAGTAAAGGACATCTGGTTACAACCCATATAAGCACTTCCGTAAATCTTACCTTTTTCCATCTTTCCGGTCAGGTTAATTTCAGCTTTATGGGCAATCAGCTGATCTTTAGAAAAGCCATCAAAAGAAACCATCATCCATTGTCTTTGTAAATAAGGATTTTTATCTGGTACAGCAGAGCAATTTAATACCAGCCCTAAGCATAACACAGCCAAAAGGGAGAATAATATTTTTTTCATGCTGATTATCATCCCATTTTCGTACCAACCCGAGATAGAATCTCGTAAAAATTAGTAAATTAGCGACACAAAAATTATTTTATAAAATGAAAAGACTATTTCTACTATTCACTTTCTTGCTGAGCTTTGCTCAGATGAGGGCGGATGAGGGGATGTGGCTGCTAATGCTCATCAAAAGACTTAACAGTGTTGATATGCAAAAAGAAGGTCTACATCTTACGCCTGAAGAAATTTATTCAGTTAACAATTCCAGCTTAAAAGATGCTATCGTAAGTTTCGGTGGTTTCTGTACAGGAGAAATTGTTTCTGACAAAGGACTTATATTCACGAACCACCACTGTGGTTATGGTGCCGTAGCGGCTGCTTCAACTCCAGAAAAAGACTATTTAAAGAATGGTTTCTGGGCAATGAAACAGAAAGACGAGTTCAACGCAAAGGATCTTTATGTAAGATTTTTAGTGAGAATGGATGATGCGACTCAAAGAATCACATCCAAGCTAAACAACAATATGACCGGAGCAGAGAGAAAAGCTGTTATTGATGCTGAAACAAAAGCTATTCAAACAGAAAACTCTGAAAACGGGAAATACACTGTGGTGGTAAAGGATTTCTTCAACGGAAATGAATTCTACTATTTTGTATATCAAGATTACAAAGACATAAGATTAGTAGGTGCTCCACCTTCATCTTTAGGAAAATTCGGTGGTGATACTGATAACTGGGAATGGCCAAGACATACTGCAGACTTTACCGTTTTCAGAGTATATGCTGATGCTGCAGGAAACCCTGCTGAATATTCTCCAAGCAACGTTCCAATGAAACCTAAGCATTTCTTACCGGTTTCTATTAAGGGGATTAAGCCTGGTGATTTCTCAATGATCCTTGGATACCCTGGTAGAACAAACCGTTATTTAACTTCTTACGGAATTCAGCAAATGGTAGGTAAAGATTACCCGGCTTGGGTTGAAGCTTCCAAAACTGCTATGGACGTAATGAAGAAGTACATGGATAAAGATAAAGCTACTCAGCTTAACTATGCTTCTCAATATGCTTCTGTTGCTAACTACTGGAAAAACAGACAGGGAACCATTGATGCTGTAGAGAAAAACGGTACAATCACTGATAAGCAAAAGATTGAAGACGTTTACAAAAAATGGTCTGCAAAGCCAGGAAACGAGGCTTACGATGGTATTTTGCTTGATATTGAGGCTTATTACAAACAGGTTTCTGACAGAAATGTTGAAAGAAATTATGCTTCTCAGTTCTCAAGAAATGCTAAATATATTTCTCTTGCTTTACAGGTAGGTTCTGCTTTAAAAGCTTATTCTGCTCAGGATATGCAGGGAAGATTAGCTATGAAAGCTAAAACTGAAGCTGCCATTAAAGCTGCATACGAAAATTTCAGCCCATCTTTAGAAGGGGAAATGCTTGCTGCAATGACCAGCCTTTACCAAGCAAGAGTAAAAAATAGTGAAGTAGCTTCTGCTACAATTCTAGGATTAGATGCTAAGAATGTTTCTAACCTTGCCTATTCTTCTATTTTTGCAAATAAAACTTCTGCTACTAACTTCTTATTGAATCCAGATGCATTAAAGCTTGATGCTGATCCACTTTGGAAAGCGGCAAACGGTATCGTTGCAGATCAGAGAATGAGCAATGAAAGATTCGTTAAGATAGACGATAACTTTGCTAAAAACAGCCGTCTATTCTTAGCTGGTTTAGTAAAAGCAATGCCTGAAAAGAAATTCTATCCGGATGCTAACTCTACTATGAGATTAACTTACGGTACTGTAGATAAGCTTCCTATCAGAGAAGACAGAAACTACTTCGGTGTTACTGATAACTATTATACAGATATGTCTGGTCTTGTTGGAAAATACAAGAAAGGGGATGAAGAATTCGATCTTCCTCAAAGAGTAATCGATCTTTATAATCTTAAAGATTTCGGACAGTATGCTGATGCAAAAGGGTATATGCCTGTAAACTTCCTTTCTAATAATGACATTACTGGAGGTAACTCTGGTTCTCCGGTAATTGATGGAGACGGAAACCTTATCGGTATTGCATTTGACGGAAACAGCGAAGCATTAAGTGGTGATATCGTATTCGAGCCTGAATGGCAGAAACCATCAACGTAGACATTCGTTTCGTTCTTTGGACAATCGATAAATTTGCAGGTGCTAGAAGAATAGTTGATGAGTTGAAGCTTGTAAGAGATGCAAATACTCCTGCTGATACAAAAACTAAAAATTCTGGGACTACAACAATGCCTAAGAAAACAAAGAAAAAATAATCTTATCTGATATATTTTTGAAACCGTGAAAATAATTTTCACGGTTTTTTTATTTTTGAATATTAAAATATTATTATGAATCCCCAACCTGCATTATTCACTGCCATCATAAAACAAAATGGAGAAACGAACGCTGCTTTTGTGGAATTTCCTTTTTCAACAGAAGAGCTATTCAACAAAAAGGGACAGGTAAAAATTAAAGCGACATTCGATGATAAGGTTGAGTATCGTGGAAGCCTGGCCAAAATGAAATCTGCCTGTCATATACTAGGATTGACCCAAGACATCAGAAAGCAGCTTGGAAAAACATTTGGAGACGAGGTTACTATTTCTCTCATAGAAGATAAGGAAGAGCGCATTGTTCAAATTGCAGATGACATCGCTTTGGTCTTTCATGAAAATCCAGATGCTAAAGTATTATTTGATACAATGAGTTATACTCACAAAAAGGAATACATTCGTTGGATTGAGGATGCTAAAAAACCGGAAACAAGAGAAACCCGAAAGATCAAAATGATTCAAATGATCTTGGATGGTAAAAAGGGAATATAAACTCTTTTCTCTACATTTCACACCTTTACTTTTGCTTCCAAATATTGTTGTCCTCCTCCATTGGTAACCGTTAGAAATCCGTCATAGTGGGCAACCCTTACTCCAAGGTCGTTATTTATTTCTTTAAAATATCCTCTCTTTTCCAGGCTATTGGATTGCCATAAAAATTGCGCCCCTTGCCCCTTTTGGTTTTGAAAAATCAATGAGTTCAACTTATTTGCAACTCCTGATGATTTAAGATCTATAACTATGCTTTCATTGGCTACGAAATCTTTAGCTAATACCATGAAATTATTCATTTACTGTCCTTTTAATTATCAATGTTTCTTTATCGTAAAACAAAGATATTGGTCTGTAGCGACAGAACTCGACGTATTATTTATTAAATTCCAGAAAACAAATGATCTGATTTACAGCACCTAACACAATTATTTCAATAATTATTTATTTTTTTCGTCAGGATTTTAGAATATACCCGACTATCTCTGTAGATACCAGTTATAACTATAAAATTCACGTTATGAAAAAGACTTTTTTAAAAATCAAAGTATTTGCGGCAGCTGTTACAACTGCATTGACGCTATTTTCATGTAGCGATTCAGACAACAACATGATGGACGACTCTTATCAGAGAACGATCACCTTTGAAAATGTTGTTACTCCTAAAGATTTCGTACAAAGCGGAAGCTTTCAGGGAATGGGAAATCCCCCGGTTATTATGCCTGGGCAATCAGTATCCATAAAGTTCAGTGCCGGAAAGACACAGGCTCTTATGTTTGCTACGATGTATGGACTTTCCAAAGATTGGTTTTTTGCCTCTCAGCAGCCTGGAATAAAGCTGTTTGATGCTAATGGAAAAGCAATTACAGGAGATGTTTCTTCAAGCGTTTTATTATGGGATAATGGAACCAAGGATAATATGACCGGCCAGACAGAAAGCAAGCCTATTATGCAAGTTCCTAATGTAAATGCTTCACAGCTTATGAAGCTTAACCTTGCATACGATGAGATGTCTTCTGAGTTTACTTTAACTATAACCAATACTTCAGGTGGCACAGCTAATGAGACTCCTTTTTCTCCCGGAGTTTGGGCTGTTTCCAATTATAACGGCACTCAACTTCTAAACAGTGCTCCGTTCTTTACCCCTAATGCTTTATCCAATCCTGAAATTACGGATATTGCTCAGATGGGAAATATTGATAAAATGAAAGCTAAAATTACTGCCAATACCGGAATTATGACAGGCCTTTCTCCTACTCTTGTAGTAGTCTATCGAGGAGATAAAAATCCAATTTACGAATTGGGAAAAGTAGATAACGGAATGGGACTGAAAGAAATTGCCCAAATGGGAAATGTAAGTAAACTTCAAAATAGTTTAAAATCTTTTCCAGGTGTTAAAGGGATTTATGTGGCAGGAAGTGCTCCTGTTCCTCCGGGAAATAAGATCATGACGAACTTCCAGGCAAATCCAGGTGATAAGATTGCTTATGTAACGATGTTCGGTTTTTCTAATGACTGGTTCTACGCTAATGAGCAAAGTATTGAAGCTAATGTTAAAGGAGATCTTACTTCAAAAACTTCCTTATTTGATTCAGGAACGGGTGTAGACCAATATCCGGGTGCAGGAAATCGCCAGGCTTTATTTGGAGGAACTCCACAAAGTGAAAACATGGTCATTTCTAAAGTTGGAACACAATATCCGGTTCCTGCTGTACAGAATGTAATAAAAGTAACTGTGAATTAAAGTTTGCTGGAACCAGCCTATTCAATTTTTTATTGACAGGTATGGTTTTATCAAAAATCCCAGGTAGTTTTGCTGCCTGGGATTTGTTTTACAATAATCATGAGATTGGAATACCAAGATACTTCAAATAAGAATCCAATATTTTTTTATCAAATACAGGCTCTTTAATACCTGATCCCTCCAAAAACTTAATCACATTAGAGCAATCCCACATATAAGTATTCTGGTAGAGCTCAACAGTTGACAAACCTTCATGCATATTATCTCTGAAAAGACTAGTTAAAGGGTAAAGTCTATTTTTACTATCGTCTTCCCATTGTTTTCTCCATTCTTTGTAAGGAAGACCTTTCAATGTAAATGGGTAATATTTTTTCATGAGTCCAAAAAAGTCTTCTAGAGTAAGATTCGTTTCCGGGCTGGCTATAAGGTTAAATTTCTTCCCTATCGCTTCTTTATTTCTTGTAATATGAGCCATCGCTTGAGTCATATAGTCTACCGTTATTAAGCCTTCTCTCAGTTCTGTGAGTGCCGGATAAGACTGAAACTCTACACAATTTTTCACTAATCCAGACCACCATTGATAGGGAGCACTTGCTCCTGTTTCACTGTGACACATCGCATAACCCAATCTATAGGTAATAAGAGGCAAACCTTCTTTTACTGCCAGATCCGCGATTGCTTCCATGACCCATTTACTTCTTACATAGCCAATATCCTTACTTACCGACATCAGATTTTGGGCGATATCGTCAGATTCTAACATAACCGTTTTCCCTGTAAATAAGTGTCCCCAGCTATAAACCGATATCGTAGAGAGCAGCGCAAGACATTTTGTTCTTTCTGCGCCTGCAAGTTTTATAATTTCCCTAAGCCCTTCTACATTCGGTGCTTTCATATAGGAATAAGGTTCTATAAAATTCACAGAACTTCCAGAATGGTAAATCACATCTGCTTTTTCAGCCAACATCTTAAATGTATCTTTTGAAAGTCCCAGGGATGGCTGTGCAAGATCTCCTATTATTGGAATAATTCTTCCTTCCTGTTCTTTCTTTTGAGAAATAGCAAACTGTTTGAAGCAACCATCAATCTTTTCTTTTGCATGAAAATCATCCTGAGCTCTTACCAAGCAATAGATATCAGCATTCGTTGTATCTAAAAGTTCTTGTAAAAGGTGAATTCCAACAAATCCCGTAACTCCGGTTAAAAATATAGCTGAAGGATTTTCAAGCTGTTTAGGATCAAAGCCTTCTGCAAATACAGTTCCCGGAGCGAGATAAACATCCTGCTGTAGTTCTACATATGGCTCTACATCTTCTATTGGAATAGCTACTCTTGCTTCTTTGGATCTGTTAATCAACACTTCTGAAAGTTGTTTCAATACAGGGTATTGATAGATATCTCTCAGGTATACCTTTACCTCAAGCTTTCTCTCTAATGCAACTGCTACAACAGCAACCAACAAAGAATTTCCTCCAATATCAAAGAAGTTATCTGTTGTATTAATAACAGGTCGCTCCAGTTCTGAAGACCATATATCTGCTATGATTCTTTCTGTTTCATTAGCTGGAGGTTCGAAAGAAACCAGATCTTTCGCTTCTTTATCCGCCAGATCTTTTAAATACTGAGAATCTGTTTTCCCATTAACTGTAAGAGGAATTTTATCTATAAAAATAATCTGGGCAGGGATCATATATCCTGGTAATTCTTCCTTTAGAAGATTTCTGACCATGGTAACCTCTTTTTCAGAACCAGGTTTTGCAACAATAAATGCGATAAGGTATTTATTATTTCCTTTGGTATCTTTTGTGATGACAGTCGCTTCCTGTATGTTTTCCTGTTGGCTCAAGGTACGTTCTATTTCTCCCAACTCCACCCGGAAACCTCTTATTTTCACTTGATTATCTATCCTGCCTAAAAACTCAACATCTCCATTAGGCAGCCATTTAGCCAGGTCTCCGGTACGGTATATTTTTTCATTTTCCCTGAAAGGATTATTGATAAATTTTGCAGTGGTAAGCTCTTCATTATTAAGGTAGCCTTTTGCCAGAATTTCTCCGCCTATAAACAGCTCCCCTATAGCTCCTACAGGAAGTAATTCCATGTTTTCACTCAAAATGTATGCTTTAGCATTGGCTATCGGCTTCCCTATTGAAGAGACATATTTACCTTCTCTATCTTTAACTTTTCTAAATGTAGCATATACTGTACATTCGGTGGGTCCGTAATAGTCTATAAGTTCATAACTCAATTCTGTAGTAAGCACCGGTTTTAGTTTCTCACCTGCTGTGAAAAGATATTGAAGGGACAGATCGTTATAGCTTCTGGTTTTATCTATAAAAGAAGGAACAAGAACTGTTGGTACAAATCCATGGGTAATATGATTTTTATGGAAATATTCCACCAAAGCAGAAGCATCTGTTCTTTCTTCATTTTCTGCAATAAAAAGGGTTGCTCCGGAAGTAAGTCCTGACCATGTTTCCCATACAGAAATATCAAATGCAAGCCCTGCCACAAGAGTTACCTTCGAAGTCTGATTCACATGAAAATAATGATTATGCCATGTTACCAAATGCTGAATAGCAAGATGTGCAACCATCACGCCTTTAGGCTTCCCTGTTGAACCTGATGTATAAATCGTATACGCCAGTGCATCCTGGTGAATTTCCACCTGTGGCTGTTCCAAAGAAAAAGGTTCCAAATCGGTCATTGTATCTAACTGAAATACTTCAGTTTTCTCATTTCCTGATAAGAGAGCTCCAAGATCCTGATTGGTAATCATAATTTTAGCAGTAGTATCCGAAAGAATATACTCCACTCTTTTTACCGGATATGCCGGATCTATCGGAACGTAAGCTGCTCCCGTTTTTACAATTCCGAGAATGGCAACCACCCACTCAAGGGATCGACCAAGCCATACGGGAACGAACATTTCTTTTTGTATTCCTTTGTCTATTAAATTATTAGCAAGTTGATTACTCTTCTGATCCAACTCTTTATAAGTCATTGTCTGATCTCTGTATACAACTGCAATATGATCAGGATGAAGCTCTACCTGTTTTTTGAAAAGGGAAACCAATGTTTCTTCCCTTTTGTAGTTCCATTCCGTTGTATTGAAGTTTTTCAAAAGTTTTTCTCTGTCTACTGAAGACAATAGTACAGCGTCTCCCAAGGATTGGGATCCTAATGTTGATGTTGAATTTGGCATTGTAATGATGTAATTTGGTTAAAAGTCTACTTTTTTATCGCTTTTCCGCCAAGCACGATCTCTTATAAATAACTGTCAGTATACAAATTAGCCTATCATCTAATTAAAAAAAAGAATCATAATAGAGTATAGAAAATGGGCACAATGATGAGTTCAATGTGTAATGATAATAGTTTTATAAAAAGTGCTTGTAGAGAAAATTCAGATGAACTGTTTAATAAACAGAACTGTAAATAAAGTCTTACCTTATTTATTACTCTCGAAAAAGAATATTTATTCTTTAATTTTAGTTTTAAAACAAAATTACCTGATTAATTATTTGAATTTAATAATGCAATACGTTTGATAATTCAATAATCAAATTTAACATAATAATTAATATAATCCGTTACATAATTATCATGTCATCCCACACGACGCATTAGATTATTGAAACAAATTACTGAATAACAATTAAATACATTTAAAGCCCAATAAACAAAAGAATATTCATTATATGAAAGCTTTTTAATTTTTGTCAAAAGCACAGAATATAAATTTTATATTTTTAGCAATATTTTAAAATCATTAAGAATTCCAAAACTCCCTATCTAAACTTCTATATTGTATAGCTTCGGAAATATGATGGGAAAGTATTTTTTCAGATCCTTCAAGATCCGCTATAGTGCGAGCTACTTTTAAAATTCTGTCATATGCTCTTGCAGAAAGGTTGAGCTTTTCCATCGCCAGCTTTATAAGGCTAAAAGAAACCTCATCTAAGTCACAGAATGCTTCAATTTCCCTTGGGCCAATCTGAGCATTACTACTGATATTAAGATCTTTATATCGTTCATTTTGAATTTCTCTTGCTTTCAAAACCCGCTCCCTGATATCTTTACTTTTCTCACCCTTCCTTTTTTCTGAAAGCTGCTCAAATTCTACTTTCTGAACTTCGATATGAATATCAATTCTATCTAAAAGTGGCCCGGAAAGTTTATTCATATACCGTTGCATTTCATAAACAGATGAGGTATTATTGGGATCATCAGGAAAAAACCCGCTTGGACTAGGATTCATAGAAGCGACCAGCATAAAACTTGCAGGATAATTGACTGTAAATCTTGCTCTTGAAATGGTCACTTCCCGATCTTCTAAAGGCTGCCTCATCACTTCCAGCACTGTCCGTTTGAATTCGGGCATTTCGTCCAGAAATAAAACCCCGTTATGAGCTAGTGAAATTTCCCCAGGCTGAGGATAACTTCCACCACCAACAAGTGCTACGTCGGAAATGGTATGGTGTGGGGATCTGAAAGGACGTACCGTCATTAATGATGCTTGTGTCCCTATTTTCCCTGCTACTGAGTGGATTTTTGTAGTTTCCAATGCCTCCTTCAATGTTAATGGCGGGAGTATACTCGGAACTCTTTTGGCCAACATTGTTTTTCCACTTCCGGGAGGGCCAATCAGGATGATATTGTGTCCACCGGCAGCAGCGACTTCCATCGCTCTTTTAGCTGTTTCCTGCCCTTTAACTTCTGAAAAATCAAACGGAAAATCGTTGATTTTCTCATTGAACTCTTTTCTCGTATCCAATATCATTCTTTCAATAGCCTTTCCTTCATGAAAGAAATCAATGACCTGCTTTATATTCTCTACTCCATATACTTCAAGATCACTGACAATAGCTGCTTCTCTGGCATTTTGAATAGGAAGAATAATTCCTTTAAACCCTTCTTCCCTAGCCTGAATAGCAATGGGTAATACTCCTTTTATGGGTTGTAAACTCCCATCCAGAGACAGTTCACCCATAATAATATAGTCATGAACTTCTTCAGCCAGAATCTGATCTGACGCAGCCAAGATACCAATCGCTATACTCAGATCATAGGCGGAGCCTTCTTTTCTAAGATCCGCCGGAGCCATATTAATCGTAATTTTCTTTCCGGGAATTTTATAGCCTACATTCTTCAATGCAGCAGAAATCCTATAACTACTTTCTTTGATTGCATTATCAGGAAGTCCTACCAAATGGTACCCTACGCCTCCGGTATCTACATTTACTTCAATTGTTATGGTTTGGGCAGCAACTCCATGAATGGCGCTACCGTAAATTTTGATCAGCATGGTGTGTTTTTAAAGTAAATATAATTAATATACTATTTTAAAAATCTGACAGTTACGCTGATAATTTTCTACAGAAAAGTGAATTTTTAAAATGGTTTTAAGAAAAGTGGATATTTGAAATCTATTTAATCCTTATTTATTACAATTTGCAATAAATAAAGGTTTCTCTAATTTTTTTACGGCAACCAGGGGCTGTGAAGTGGCTGTAATTTTATCAAATTTCATTAATACATCATTATAGTGGTAATCTTTACTTTTAAAATTCAATTGCTTAATTGGCACCGCAGGATTTATGTACACATTTCTTAGTTTGTCATATTTATAATAATTAAGATCTATTTTTTCATTCATATCATCATTCGTATTATATGCATAGTTTACCAATTTATAATCTGCATCAAAAGCCATATCGAAAGATTGATTCATAAATTCCAATTCTTTATCATTGGAAAACACTTCTTTTACAGTAGATTTCTTAATTACCTCTCCTGACTCACTATTCACTTCAGCCAATCCTTTTTTTGTAATTTTTAAAATAAAGTCATGATGATACAGACTATCCTGCATATGCTGAACAATGAAATCATTATAATCACCGGTTGGGAAGTTATAGATCAGTTTTGGAATATCAACTTCTAACCCATTTTCATAGTTCTTTTCTTCCAATAGGGTAATGCCTGTCCATTTTTCTTTGAAAACGTGAACATTAGGATAATTCAGACAGTTGGCATCATCGTTGAAAAGAGGCTGCATTTTGTTGGGAAATTCACCTACAACAATATTACTGTTTCCAATGCCATCTCCTGTAAAATTAATACGCATTCCTGTTTTAATATCTGGATTTTTACGGGCATATACGTAAAATTTAGATTCCGGATTTTTAGGTTTAAGGTAAAGAAGATCTTTTTCAACGCTCCATGTCCCTTTTATCAGCGTTGCATAAGCAATGACCAGAAACGTTTTATTTTTATTGATAACAAAAGCAGCACCTTTTGTTTGATACACTCCATCAATATTTTCAGCATTTTTTTGAGCTTGCAGCAGTATTGTACAAAATACCATTAAAGGCAAAAGTATTCTTTTAAAATTCAGTTTCATCATTAAACATTTTGATAAATATCGTAAAAAAGTTAGAAAGAAGTCGAATTTAAAGTTCTTTTACATCAAACAAAATAAGTCTTCAACATGGTAAATTGGAATCAGTCTGATGCATTTTTTGAGATCAAATAAAATATTTTCCCTAACCCTAAATACTAAAAAACGATGGCATTACCTGCCATCGTTACTTTATAAGTTAGATATAAAACATCTTTAATTATCTGATATCCTGCACTTTTATTGTGGAATTGGATAGAATTTTATCCGGACCGAAGTTACTATTATTATGAGAATGTAGAGTTCTGAATGTACAGTAATTCATTTGTGGAGATTCTGCAATAATTCCTACCGGTAAAATTGTTAGATCTGTATAATTAGCCAAGATGTTATTTTCACAAATAATTTCACTTGCCTCACCCTGGATCACAATATGGCCATACTCTTTATTATTTGCCAGACCTACATTATTAGTCTTATTACCGCTAATGATTGCTCGTTTGTATTTCCTATTTTAATCCCGTCAGTGCCGGTTCTCAAAATCGCATTATCTGCTACAGTAAGTGAAGTATATTCCAAGATATCAATAGCACTTTGTTGTACTGACTTTAGGTTATTGCCTTTAATGGTAATATTTTCTTTTTTAAAATTGGTATGATCGTCTGTAATACATGTTTTAACTGTTTCAATATAATTCCCCTCAATGGTTACGTTATCAGCTCCTTTTCTAATCTTAATTCCGTCTCCATTTCCTACCATTTCAAGGTCACTAATTTTTACATTATGTACTTTATACAAATCAACCAGAGGAGAGTCAAATGCATTTTCAATTCTACCATTTCTTACTTTAACCCCATTTGCTCCTTCAATAAAGATTTGC
The DNA here is from genome assembly GCF_030409875.1 of Chryseobacterium tructae. Lineage (NCBI taxonomy): Bacteria > Pseudomonadati > Bacteroidota > Flavobacteriia > Flavobacteriales > Weeksellaceae > Chryseobacterium > Chryseobacterium tructae. The sequence goes on from NZ_JAUFQR010000003.1 coordinate 494,948, forward strand.
GATGCTTTATTTCCTGAAGATGCCAGATTTTGTACATTGATATTAAAGATCGTATGAGAATACTCATCTCCTTCTGTTTTACAAGCAAAGCCATCAAGACCATTATTTCTTGTTGCCAAATTCAAAACATTAACATCGGATACTCCAGCAGTTGCATCCGGAGTTGTTATCAGTAATCCATAACCATTGTTCTGATCGCAAATACAATTCACAATGTTAACGTTCCTAACTTTTTGATTTTTATTAGGCTCTATATCTATTCCTGCCTCCGGGATAGTTCCGCTAGTTTTAATAAACTGACTATTTACCACATTAATACCGTCACCATCTATGATTGAAAGACCTTGTCTACGGTTATCACGACAAATAACATTTGTAATGTTACCATTATAGGAATCTATGATATAAATACCATCTCCCCAGCATTCTGACACTTCTACATTTTCAATAATGAAATTATTAGCTTGAAGTACATTAATACCAAACCCCCATTCTCCGAGATCAAGGTTGTTTACGCTTTCATATTTAATAGAACCATCAGTCAATTCAATCAGGATATTTTCCTTATAATCTATATTACAATAAGATGGTTTTTTAACTGGAGTTATCTCTTCACATGGTACATTCGGATACACCCATGGTTTCACTCCGCCTGAGATTCCAGCTTTTTTCACTCTCAAGGGGGTATTATTTACATAAACATAATCATCCACCTGATAGGATTCATTAGGTTTCCAAATTTTGTAATAACTCCCATTTTTAGCCTTAAAACTATATTTATTTCCTTTAATCTTTCCTCCACTCAATTTAGTGTTTAACGTGCCCGTAAAGGAAATTAATTCATAACCATTATTACTTCCGGGTAGTGCTTCAACTCTGCCATTCAAATAATAATTGGTATCACTCTGAAGCTGAATCTTTTTTTGTAAATCTGCAGTTGGAACTGTTTTCTTATCTACATCTACATTAATTTTATAAAGTCCTGAAATAATAACATTTTTAACGTTCATAGCATATAGTCTAACAAGAGCTATATTGACTTTTTCAATTTCTTCGGGGAGACCATCCCCTTTAATACCACAATAAGCAAGATCCACAGTATCTCCAAATGCTGCTTCCAATTTGTATTGTCCATTGTTGGTGAGTTTAATACTACTGAAATGATCCTCTGAAGCAGCTGTTTTTGATAAATAATAGATAACAGGTTTATCATAAGAAATTCCCGGATAATATCCCGTTAGCTGCACATATTGTGGTTTTAGATCTTCAAAAGATGTTACTAGTTCTGAAATCTCAGCTACACTTAGATTTTGTAGCTCGCTCATTGAATTTTTAATAATTGCCATTGTACTTTATGATTTTGGTTTTAATTGTCTTCAAAAGTACAAAGCCATAGCGCCAAAAGACGACGTATTATAAATGTTTTGATTTTTATTTTACCCTAATCCAAAAAGCTCTTTTCCATCAAATATCCACTTCCCATTCCTTTGTTTGAAAAAATAAATTTCAATTTTAGAGCCTATTCCCCGGCTCTTTACAACAGTAATCGTTGCAAACTTTCCGGATTGATCCATTAAGCAATTTAGTAACTCAACATTAACAGTATTATAAGGTTTGGGGATTTCTTGAATTAACTTAATAGGATAATTATCAACAGAGTTCAGCGGAATGTGGGTGATCCCAAAATATAAAGGCTCAAATTTTTCCTGGTTTAGTTTAAATTTCTCTTTAAATAAGGAAATAGCATCTTTTAAATACATCGTCCCGATTCCTGCATATAGATGAACAACTATGCTATCATTATTTACTTTACTTCCCGGTATTTTAGACATATCAAAATATGAAATATGATCCATCAAAACTGTAAAGTTCTGATCAATAATACTAGCTGCAATATGCTCGTTATTCTTTTGTTCATCTTTGCATGAGAACATGAGCAAAATAAAAAATATAAACTTGAACTTTCCTATCCTATTCAATGGCATCATTGGTTATTTATGTTAATTGCAATATATTAGATTCTCCGGTACCAACAAATAGATTACGAAATATTTTTCTTAAACAATAACTTTTTTCCATCAGTCATTTTTTGACTCAGATCAAAGTTTTCCATTCTCACATGTCCATATCCAAATTTCCACAAATGGTAGTTTTTGTATTAAAGCATGATTTAATGGTTTTATCCATAGAAGATATCATCTAGTACCGACAAAAACATCCTTCCTATAATTTACTTAAAATAAATATCTTACATTAAAATTTACACCAAAATAAACTCAACCGAAACAAAAAAAACACGTTCAGTGTTTCATGTGAAACATAAAGAATATATTACCCCCCATTTTATAATGGGTTATTTTCAATATTAATGATAATCAAGTAGAAATGCTCAATTATGTAAAATAAGGTTCAAATAACAAAATATTTATACCTATAAATGAGACAGATACTCAAGAAATCGAAAGATCAGGCTGGGCTGTATAAAAAACAATCCTCATAAGGTCGTTTTTATGAAAGATAGTTTTTGATTAGTGAATGAGCAAGGCATTTTGATGAATCTAATAGTTTATGATTCTTCTCTGTTGTATTCATTACAACATTAAGGTCTGTGCAGGCAATAATGATGAAATCTACTTCCTGATCTATTTTTTCCATCAGTTTTTCCCATAAAACTGTATTTTCCGGATCATCTTTTTGTTTTTTGATCCTTTGGATGACCTGAATGACTTCATCTTGCCAGCTTTCTTTAAATATAAACTGGTGCCCTTGATTTATAATTTCATTCTGATATATATTGGAATCGAATGTTGTTTTGGTAGCAAGAAGAGTTATCCTCTGAGCTGTTGAAGGTAATTGCTTACAAGTTTCTTCCACGATATTCAACAAAGGGGTATTGACCGAATTGATAAGATCATGAATATAAATATGAGCAGAGTTACAAGGCATTGCAATACAATCAACACCATTATTTTCCAGCTTTTTCAATCCTTTGATGATGGTCTCCTGCATAAGCTCATGATCAATAGGACGATCTAAATAAAAAGGGGTAGGTAATGAATAGATTATAATTTCAGGAAATTCTTCATCTAATTGGGCATTATATTGTTCCTGACATTCATCTAACACCTGCTCCAGAAAAGGAGTGGTAGACCTGGGGCCCATTCCTCCTAAAATCCCCAATACCTTATTTCTCATATCTTCTCCAATGATTTACTAACAAAAATAGTCATTTTATTCTGCAATTCTCTTCTGAAACACATCTACCACAAGGCTTTTGAGTAAAATAAAATCGGCACAAATACATGTACCGATTTAACCACTATTAAAAACTAACGAAAAGATTATTTAATCCTTTATTTCTTTATAAATTTATTTCTATAGACATCTCCCTTAGTACTTTTGGAAACAATAATATAGTTTCCAGGCACTAAATGGCTTACATCAATTCCCTGCTTGTACTGATGATCATTTTTCTTAAGAACCAGTTTCCCTGACATATCTATGATTGTAACCTCATTATATTGTTCTGATTCTTTCCCAATATAAAGGAACTGGGTTGTAGGATTCGGGTATATATTTAATTTATTTTCTTTTTGTTTTACTTCTCCTGTTCCTAGCCCCCCACAAAATTCCCAGTTATCATATTGAAGCTCAACAAAAGCAAACGGATCTAACATTTGACATTGAGTAGGGCAATATTCTGTGCAGGCATAAAATCCATATACTCCAGATTTAGAAGCAGTATAGCTATCCCCGGTTACATTAGGAATCACGCAAGGGTCTCCGGTAAAAGGTGCAGTGGTAGTCGGAATACATTTAAACCAGGTATGAGGGCCATACACCACAGGAAACACATCATCAAATTTTACAGGCGCTTCCGAGCATACATGTACTATTCCGCCATCTACAATCTCGTAAGTTCCGGGAACAAACGTAGACATCATCGCAGGAAGGCCATAAACATATCCATCTGCCATCACTGCAGGGCTTTCAGCCATACAATCTCCTTGGGTAACTTCTACTTTAAAATAATACAATTGGTCATTCCCATTAATAGTCAGCTGCTGGGCTGTTGCTCCGGAAATTGCTACCCAAGGATTATTATTAGGAGTCTGCCAAGTCCATTCCTGTTTATACCATTGATAAGAAGAATACGTTTGTGTAGTGGAAAGAATCTCATCTTCAGTATCACAGAACAGGATCTTATCGGCAAACATAGCTCCTAATCTCGGGCTGGTAATGGTGGGCTCACATTGTGCTCTCACATTCAGAAGGTTGAATAATAAAAATGTTAAAAAAATCAGTTTTGTTTTCATATATATTGACATTTAAGGTTGATTTCTATTTTAAAAAATCATCAGCATTAATCAATCAACAATCTGATCCCAAACTTCACATTAAAATGCAGAGGTTTCTCCTTGTAAATAGTATTAGGCGATTCCTCATCTCTGAAATGATATCCTATCCCCGGTTCTGCATAAATCCCTAACCTATTAACTACCTTCATCTGAAGCCCAACTGCAGTATTCACGGAAAACGACAGTGGCTTATGTTCCATATTTTCTTTTGATGTTTCCCTCACCTCATCATGCACCACATAACTTGTCGTAACACTTCCTGATATAGGCTTTTCCAACATCGCTCCACCAGTAATATATCCTGTAAACCTTCCTTTCTGAATGACATTATAATTAACCTGAACAGGGATTCCGATATAATGCACCACCTGCTCTCCTTTAATATAATTATCATTACTTCCTGAATGGAGTTCTGAGGCTAGTTTGGTATAATTCACCCCTGTTCCTATTCCCCATTTTTTACCTAAATTATAATACAGAGACAGCCCAAATGTTACCGGAACCTTATGTCTGATCCTAGCTTCTACGGGTTTGCTTTGATTGGCCAGCAACACTTGTGTTAAAGGATCATCTACATATTCAGAAGCACTCCATACCTGTTCAAAGTTCATTGGCTTTCCATTAACGGAGGCATAACCATGGAACTGTTGTTCCGCTGAATTGGAAGATGCATTTCCTGTAAGCATGCTGAGCATCCATTTTCTTTCTGATTTGGAATTTATCTTCTTCTTTGTATTATCTGGATATTTTTCAGACAACTCTTCATCTATCTTATTTACCTCTTTATTAAAACTTTCATCCTTCATTCCATTATCAATCAAAGGCATTTCTCTTGGTTTATTTTCCACAGATGCAGGATCCATAACTTCAGCCATTTTAATAATAGTCTGAGTATTTTCCTTATTCTCTGTGGTCTTTCTTCTCACCTGCTCAGGTTTAATCTGTTCTATACCTTTTGCAGAAGGCTGTCCCACATTAACATTATTTTGAGCTAAAGAAACATCCGCCTTTGTATCCTTTTCTGTGCTTATCCTTTTTTGTTGTTCTTCATCTTTCAAAGGCTGATTTCTATCTGTCTCTTTATTAGAATCTGCCAAATTTTGTGAAATCTTCTTCTGATTCTCATCCGGCAACATCTTTATCATCATAAAAATCAAAACAGCCGCGGCAGCAATACCTCCAATACGATACAACCAGGACTTACTTCCAGCAGCATCTTTTGTTATTTTTTTTCTTTCGTTTTCAGTATCAATTGCGGGAGCAAAGTCCATTACTGGCTTATTATCCTCTTCTTGTGAAAATAATTCATCTTTAATGTCATCCCACAATCCCTCCGGAACCTCTTCTTCATGGTCCTCCATTCTGCTTCGCAGGGTATTGAGCCATTCGTTATTCATATTGTGCTTTTTTTGACATTTAAATTCCTTTATCTTCTGAACCAACAACCCTTTTGCACGATGAAACTGTGATGCAGAAGAATTTTCTGCAATTCCCAGCAATAAAGCAATGTCCTTATGACTTTTCTTTTCAAATACGTAAAGGTTGAAAACCGTTCTATATCCATCTGGAAGAGAACGGATTAAATCCATAATATCTTCTTTTGGCATTTCTTCAAAGTCTGGTTCCTCTTCATTGGCTAGATCTGGAAGATCATCTACTTCAACGGAAGATTTAAAATCTCCTTTCTGCCTGATGTGTTTCAGGGATTCGTTTACTGCAATACGGCTCATCCATGCCCTAAGGGAGCCTTCTCCTCTGTATTCAAATGATTCTATCGAGCGGAACATCTTGATAAAACTATTTTGAAGGACATCATGCACATCTTCTTTTTCAGTGATGTATCGGGAGCATACATAGGCCAGATTACCTGAATAAGCTCCAAAAAGCTCTTTCCAGGCGGCTTCCTCCTTCTGCAGAAGACGGTGTACCAAAATCTGTTCTTTACTTTCTCCCATGTCCTGCTCCGGTATACGATATATTCTTTTAAATTGTAGGGCAAAAATAGACTGCATCGTATAAATACAATCTATTTCTAATAATAACCATTAATTAATATTTTACGCAGAACGGAAAATTATAACCAATCGTCTCGTAAGGGGCAAGTACTGTTCCATCTACAGTAACTTTATCTGCTGTAACCACAAATCTTAGCGACCCGTCCATCCCTACATAAAACCCTTTCTGTTTAGCAGCTAATAGCACTTCTGCCTTTTTAGTTCCTCCATCTACAGGAATCAGAACTTCAAGAGGCTTAGGGGACAAAGACAATTCTACAACATTATTGGCAGCATTCAGTGAGGCTTTATATTGAATATTATACTTCACCTTATCTATCGCCTTAATCGCTGTTTCCGCTTTTACAGGGTCTTTTACTACAGTTTTCACAATTTCTTCTATCGGAAATTCAGAAAACATGATCGTATCCTTTTTTACTTTAAAATTCTTTATTGTTTCTGTTTTACGCTCTCCTTGTATTGTAATAAGTCTTCCTTTATAGTTTCCATTCAAATCTTCGAGTCTTACCGGCCTGATTTCCGGGCCATCAAGACTACATGAATACAAAGTAAAACCTGTGAACACAAGTAAAATAGCTGTTAAAAATTGAGATACTGTAAATTTTTTCATTGCATTATTTTTTTCATTAAACATTAATTATTTTGAGTACTCATTGATATAAATCTCATTTTCCGGAAATCTTGCATCTATTTTTAAAAAAAACGCAACATTTTTCATAACTCATTGATTATATGGGTTAAAAAATTAACACAAAATCAATATTTACCCAATAAAGAATAATGAATACTCTGAAATTCACATTATAATGATTCCGGTAGAAGAAGATTTTTATAACTAAAAAAGGAAGCTACCCTATGTAACTTCCTCTTTGTTATCTTTCTATTTCTCTTTTTACTCTACTCCACCACCTAGTGCACGGTAAAGATCCACCTCAGCATTTAATCTTTCCAGCGTCACATTGACCGCTTCCAGATCATTTTGAAGCTTATTGTTCTGTGCCGTAATCACCTCAAGGTAAGTAGCCATTCCGCTTTTATACAGCTTCAAAGCATCCCCAATTCCTTTATCTAAAATGGCTGTTCTCTGGTCTAGAAGCTGCAGTCTTTCAGAAGATCCTTGGGTTTTTGCCATTGCATCAGAAACTTCGCCAACAGCAGTCATGACGGATTGTTTAAAGTTGACCGCCGCCTTTTCCTGTTCAATTAATGCCGTTTCATAGGCGGTTTTCAACTGTTTCTTCTGAAAAATAGGGGCTGCTAAATTCGCTGCAACAGCCTTAGTTATGGAGCCCGGAATATCAAACCATGAACTGAATTTATTGGAATTCACTCCAATCTGTGGGCTCAGACTAATGCTTGGATACATTGCCGCTTTTGCCAATCCTGTTTTTGAATTCAGGCTGATCACATTAAATTCTGCCATCTTCAGATCCGGTCTTCTGCTTAATAATTGTGCAGGAAGTCCTTCTGAAAGCTTATTTCCTGGAATCATTGTTCTCAGATCTCCTGATCTTTCAATCTTACTTGGATATTCTCCGCAAAGGATACTCAAAGCATTTTCCTGAATGGATATATTCTGTTTAGCCAAAGGAATCAAAAGCTCAGCCGTTTTCTTCTGCGCTTCTGATTGCTGTACAGCGAGTGAATTGATCTGCCCTGCCTTAAACTGAAGATCCATCATTTTAAGCGTATTATTGCTTAATTCAATATTCTGCTCTGCAATTTTCATCTGCTCATCTAAACTTATCAGATTATAATAAGCCTGCGCTACCTGAACAATGATCCTGCTTTTTACAGCATTTAGATTTTCTTTTTGAGCAAAATATTCTGCGGCCGCGGATTCTTTCTGCATCTTAGCTTTTCCCCAGATATCCACTTCCCATGTCAATCTCAGGTTGGCACTAAAGTCATCCATATACTTTGTTCCCACAAACTGCTCATTAAGAGATCCGTTAAGCGTATTCGTAGAAGCCCAGCTTCTGTTCGCTCCGGCATTGAGATCCAGTGTCGGAAGAAGAGATAGTTTAGCTTGTTTATAGATGAGGTCTAGTTGTTCTATATTCTTCAGAGCAACATTTACTTCATTATTTCTGGTTAAAGCTTTATCTATTAACCCGATCAGTTTCGGATCCTTAAAGAATGTTTTCCATGGAAGGACTACGGTATCTCCTGTTACCTTTGTAGACTCTTTATAGGCTTCCGGCATCTGAAGATCTGTTCTTGCATAAGGTTTCCCCACGGCGCAGGACACCAGTATTGATGTCATTGCGCCTGAAATAAGGAAATTCTTTATATTAAATATTCTCATTTGTCAATTGATTTTGGATTACAGGATGATTCTTTTTGGATGAAAACTTCTCATCCAGATATTGGAAGAACATATACAGGATAGGAATTACAAATACCCCTAATACGACTCCACTCAACATTCCTATAGCAGCACTCACACTGATAGATTTATTTCCTGAAGCCATTCCTCCTGTAGAGATCATCAATGGGATCATCCCCACAATAAAGGCTAATGATGTCATGATAATCGGACGTAATCTCGCCTTCGCTCCTTCCAATGCTGAATCCAGAATAGAAAGTCCTGATTTTCGTCTTTGGACGGCAAATTCTACAATAAGGATCGCATTTTTTGCCAACAATCCAATAAGCATGATCAATCCTACCTGTACATAGATATTGTTATCTAATCCAATGGCTTTGATTCCTAAGAATGCTCCTACAATTCCCGTTGGAATGGAAAGCATTACCGCTAATGGAAGAATGTAACTCTCATATTGTGCTGCAAGAAGCAGGTATACGAATAGTAAACATAGTCCTAAGATCATCACGGTTTGGTTTCCTGCTGATTTTTCTTCTAAACTTAATCCTGTCCATTCATAGCTGTAATCCGATGGCAGTTTATTCAGTGTTGGTTCAATTTTATCCATCAGGGCTCCATTACTGATTCCCGGTTTCGGCACCACGTTAATATTTAATGAATTATAGAGATTATATCGTTGAACAGATTCCGGACCATATACTTTTTTCAAAGTGATCAAAGTATTAGCTGGAACCATTTCTCCTTTATCATTCTTCACGAAAATATCGTTGAACGCCTGCTCATCCATTCTGAAAACACCATCTGCTTTAATATTTACTCTGTAGAACTTCCCGAATCTTGAGAAATTCTGCGACTGATCTCCTGAGAAATAAGTCTGTATTGAGTTTAATAGATTAGAAATACTTACTCCCAGCTGTTTTGCTTTATCTTCATTCACTTCAAGTTCCAGCTGTGGATAATCTGCTCTAAACATGGTGTAAGCATAAGCCACTTCCGGTACCTGCATCAATTGCCCGATCACATCATCTGCCTTCGCCTTCAGAACCTGAGGATCTCTACCCATACGATCCTGAAGAACGATTTCTGCATCATTTGTTACTCCATATCCTTCTACCGGCGGCATTCTGAAGCTCATTACACTTCCTTCTTTGATGACGGAAAGCTTTCCATTCACAATATTCATGATCTCATCAATATCCTGAACGGCTCCTCTTTCTTTTTCGGTTTTAGCTTCACAAATCCCATTGCATAAGCTGGCCCAGCACTGTTACTTAAAAGGTTAAATCCTGTAATAGATGTATTCTCCTGAACAGCATCTACTGTTTTTAAAATAGCATTGATTTTATTGGAAACCTCAGTTGTTTTGGTCAATCCTGTTCCTGGCGGCATGCTCAATGAATAGATAAAGAATCCGTCATCTTCCATAGGAACGAAACTTTTAGTTGTACTTGTCATCAACCATGCTGAAAGCCCTATAATTCCAGCTACCAGTCCTGCAGCAATCCATTTACGTCCAATTAAAAATCTTACTCCTTTCGCATAGCGATCAGTCATATTATTGAAGCCTGCATTAAAGGCCACAGCAAATCTTTTTCCGAATCCTTTGGGTTTTCCGCCTTCTTCTGCATGGTGGTTTTTCAAGAATACCGCACATAAAGCTGGTGTTAAAGTAAGGGCATTCACCGCAGAAATAATAATCGCAATCGCTAATGTATAGGCAAACTGCTTATAGAATAATCCTGCAGAACCTGACATGAAACCAATTGGAATAAACACCGCTGACATTACCAACGTAATGGAGATAACTGCTCCTGTAATTTCATTCATCGCTTTGTGCGTAGCATCTCTTCCCGAAAGGTTTGTTCCTTCCATATTACTATGCACTGCTTCTACTACAACAATGGCATCATCGACGACAATTCCAATTGCCAACACGAGGGCAAATAGCGTTAATACGTTAATTGTAAATCCTAATACCAAAAGGAAGAAGAAGGTACCAATAATCGCTACCGGAACTGCAATGGCCGGAATAATGGTAGATCTGAAATCCTGTAAAAAGACAAAAACCACAATAAATACAAGGATAAATGCTTCTATCAGAGTAGATTTCACCTGACCTGTTGCTTCATCCAGTCTTTCCTTGGTACTCATTACCTTGGTATATTTAATCCCTGGAGGAAAGGATTTTGACAATTGATCAATGGCTTTATTTACTCCTATCTCAATTTCATTGGCATTTGATCCTGTTGTCTGCATAATGGCAACAGTAACCGCATTTTTCCCATTGGAAAGGTTATCTCCGGTATTGTTAATAGAGCCGAACTCCACTCTCGCCACATCTTTAAGCCTGATCACATTGGTGCCATCATTTTTAACGACCATGTTTTCATATTGTTCCGGCTTATTCTTTTTTCCTTTATATCTGATGACATATTCTAATGCAGCATCAGATTCTTCCCCCAATTTACCCGGAGCAGATTCTAAACTGTGATCTGCAATAGCACGGGAAATATCAGCAGGCTCCAATCCATAGGAAGACATTTTCTGTGGATTAAGCCATATTCTCATGGAATAATCTTTAATCCCGAAGATCTGAGCCTGTCCTACTCCTTTTACCCTTTTGATCTGTGGGATAAGGTTGATATTGGCAAAGTTCTGAAGAAAGGTTTCATCATATTGTTTATTATCTTCAGTATAAATATTGAAAATCAATACCATGCTGTTCTGCTGTTTTGAGGTCGTCAATCCCATTCTCACTACTTCCTGAGGCAATATCGGAGTGGCCTGCTGTACTCTGTTCTGTACGTTTACTGCGGCCTGATCGGCATTTACACCCTGTTTGAATATTACTGAGATGGTAAATGTTCCGTCATTACTTGCCGTGGATTTCATGTAGCTCATGTCTTCCACCCCGTTGATCTGTTCTTCCAAAGGAGTTACTACAGAACGGATTACCGTTTCACTGTTTCCTCCCGGATAAGAACCTGAAACCGTTATGGTAGGTGGAGAAATATCCGGAAATCTGGTCACCGCCAGCTGGTTTAATCCTATGATCCCTAAAATGACAATGATAAGGGATATTACTGTCGCCAGTACCGGACGGTCTATTATCTTTTTTAACATTTTCGAATTTTCTAAGAATGATTATAAAATTATTTCGAAGGAGTTACTTTAGCCACAACCTGTGCTCCATCTGTAAGAGCATCTAGTCTATTGATGGCAATCTTATCTCCTGCATTCACTCCTGTCTTCACAAAGTAATCCTGAGAAGTGCTTCCTGATACTTCAATCTGCGTCATTTTTACTTTATCTTTCCCTTCCAGTTTATAGACGAAGAATTTATCCTGAATATCTTTTACAGAGGTTTTTGGAAGTTTTACCACACCATCCAATTCATTGTGAATCATTACTCTTCCTGTTCCTCCTGATCTTAATAATTTATCAGGATTCTGGAAAACCGCTTTCATCTGAATACTTCCTGTATTTTTGTCAAAGTTTCCACTGGCATTTTCCAGCCTTCCTTTGAATCCATAGGTAGAGCCATCTGCTAAAATAAGTTCTACATTTTCTGAATTCCCCCCTGAAGCGGCGGATCTGCTATGAGCAATAAAGTCTGCTTCGTTCATTGAGAAGTAAACATTTACAGTGCTGATATTGGAAAGCGTTGTTAATGGTGATGCATCAGCCGGGCTGATAAGATTTCCGACTCTGTTTGGAATTCTTCCTATGTATCCGCTTACCGGCGCCTTGATATAGGTGAAATTAGCATTGATCTTTGAAGAGCCTAAAGAAGATTGTGCCTGAGCTACTTGTGCTGATGCTGCTTTAAATTCGCCTGAGCTGTTTTCAACTGCATATCAGAAACTACTTTTCCTTCTACAAGAGGTCTTAGTTTTTCCACTTCCAATCTCGCTGTTTCCTGAGCCGCCAAAGCAGATTTCAAAGCTGCTTCATTGGTATTAACCTGCTCATTGTATACAGATGGGTTGATTCTAAACAATGTTTGCCCTTTGCTCACATATTGTCCTTCTTTTATGTATACAGCTTCCAGATATCCTGTTACCTGAGCTTTTATTTCTACGTTATCCTGCCCTTCTATACTTCCAGGGTATCCTGTTGAAACGTCTTCATTCCCAGATTTCACCTGAACGAAATCTGTAGGAAGTGCTACCGCTTGCTGGGCATTTTCCTGGGCATTTCCTGAACCGCAGGAGTACAATATTGCTGCAGCTGCAAGTGAAAGTGCCAGATATCCTTTTCTGTAATTCATAACATTTGTTTTTAAATTTTACAGCAGCAAAATAAGTTCATATAATAAGGATATTGATCTAAAAATCCGGTGAAACGTAATTAATCGCAGATGAAACGTATGATACCAAAAATGAAAAGAAAAGCGGTTATTTTCACCATTCAGATCGATAAAAAAGGGCTTTTTCGCTTTAGTATTTCAGAAATACGGTTGACGTTTAAATTTATACGTTTCGCTTTTAAAACTCCCGGATCGGGCTATTTCCCAATTTAATTTTGCTGTATTAAAACATCAAAAAATAAGTCAATAATTTAAATTTTTATCAAATGAAAAAGTTTTTAGCAATCACAGCAATCGTATTAGGACTAGGGGTACAAGCTCAAACAACAGAACCGAAAAAGGCATCAGGGATAGAATTGATTCCAAAGGCTGGAATCAACATTGCCAATCAATCTATTAAAAATGTGAATGGTGAGAAATCAAAGACCTCCTTTCAAGCTGGCTTAGGAGTAAATATCCAGACAGGTATAAAGAATTTTTCTATACAGCCTGAAGTAAACTTTATCAGCAAAGGAACAAAGTTTAAGGGTAGTTTTGGAAGTGAAACCTACAACTTTAATTATATAGAAGTTCCGGTATTGGCGAAGTACAGCTTCGGTCCGGTATATGTAAACGCAGGGCCTTCCATCGGATTCCTTATGGGGAAAAATGATAAAGTAAAGGCTGCCTATGGCAAAACAAGATCAATAGATTTCGGACTACAAATGGGAGCAGGTGTTGCCATTCCTGCCGGCTCCGGAAAAGTAATTGTAGACGGAAGGTATAACTTAGGATTAAATAATATCTCTGATGAGAAGGGTGTAGATGTGAAGAACAGAGGTTTCGCCATCTCTTTAGGATATGCTATTCCTTTATAATCTTTAACTCATAGCTTTTTCTTTATATATGATCCCTTCACTAGCAATTGGTGAGGGGATTTTGGTATGACAGGGCGGGAAGCTGGAAGTTACTATTCAGCAAAGAACGAATGAAGTGCAGAAATTGAAGGTTTTTGTTGAATGAAATAGATTATTTTTAATCGCAAAGACAGATGGATTCACCTGTTTTACTTTAGGGAACTAAGAAGTGTGACTTTATCGCTATGCATTCTCTTAGAAAGAATCAATGAAATTGATCCCATAAATACAAATAATATTACCCGTCAGCTTTTAGATGAATCAAAGAACGTTTTATAGATATAGAAAAGTTTAAAGCCCTTTTACGGGCTTTAATTAAAAATGATTTTCTTTTATATTCGGGTTTCAATAACTTCCTTCATCCAACTTCCTTACCTAATAATCCATCCAGGATTTGAAAATAGAAGCTTTTTCACGGCTTACAATCACCTCCATTTCAGGTTGTTTTCTCAATTCCAGTTTAAGCTTACCGTTAAAATGATTAAAGATTTGTTTTACAGAATCAATGTGAATGATAAACTGTCTGTTGGCACGGAAAAAGAATTTCGGATCCAATTGTTTTTCAAGCTCTTCCAAAGTTTGAGGGATATTTTCTACAACTCCGGTGTTGAGCATTGCTTTACTAATGCCTAATTCTGTATAGAAGTATAAAATGTCTTCTGACAATACGGTTTTATACCCATCACGATGAACAATAAGAAAACGTTTCCTGTAATCTTTAGGTTGGATATAATTAAGGAGTCCTTCAATGGCAGATCCTACAACAGGAACGGCTTCCATAAAGGTTTCATAACGCTTCAGAGCGGCATCCAGTTCTTCTTCATCTATAGGCTTTAAAAGGTAGTCTATACTGTTATATTTAAAGGCCTGTACCGCATATTCATCATACGCAGTGGTAAAAATTACGGCACTTTTAATTTCATGTTTATTAAAAATTTCAAAGCTTAAGCCATCTGCCAAACGGATATCCATCATAATAATATCCGGAACGACATTGTTTTCCAGCCAGTTTACGGTGGAAGTAATTGAATCTTCTACAGAGAGAATTTCGATATGGGGTCTAAGCTTTTGCAACAGTCTTTTTAATCGGTCTGCATTAGGCCTTTCATCCTCGACTATTAAAATTTTATTAATCTTCATATCAATGGAAGTTTTACAATAAATTTATCTTCGGTTTTTTCTATAATCGGTTTTGTGTATCCAAGGATCTCATATCTTGCAATAATATTCGTGAGCCCCACTCCAGAGGAATCCGGCTTATTGATCAATGGTAAAAAGGTATTGGAAACCACCAGTTCTCCTTCCGTATTGGTATAAACCTGGATCTCTAATGGGTTTGCTTTTGAAGTTTGATTATGTTTAATAGCATTCTCAACCAATAACTGCAGGGATAGTGGCAGGGTATACATCGATCTGTATTCTTCCTGAATATCAATTTTAAATATAACCCCTTCTCCTATTCTTTTTTCAATCAGGAAAATATAAGAGTCTAGAAATTTCAGTTCTTCCTCTACTGCAATGATATCTTTCTTTGAGTTTACCAGCAAGTATCGGTATACTCTTGCAAACTTTTCTGAATATTCGTAGCCTAATTGCTGGTCTGAAAGGATAAGTTCTGAAAGAACGCTCAGATTATTAAAAATAAAATGCGGGTCTATCTGCAACTTAAGTGCCTGAAGTTCAGCAGCCATAGCAGCCTGCTTATGCTTAGAGGCTCTCAGTTTGTGCTGAGCTGCTTCTACAGCTGTCTTTTTCCAATTTTGAAGTAAATAATCCACTGTATTAAAACCACTTATGATAAGTGATATAACGATATTGGTAGCGATCCACTGCCCCAGCAAAGTATATTCTTTTCTGTAATCCATTTCCGGTAAATTATCTGATGTACAATCTACAATGGCATTGATGATGATGACAATCAAAACGCTCCCCACAATCTGAAGCCCTCCCTGAATGAGTAATCGTTTAATGGTTTTATCCTTCCATGGGAGTAGTTTATTAAGACTAAGATCAATCAATATACTCACCTCTGAAATAATGACTGAAAAAAGCAATATCCAGAGAGTATCTTCAATGATCATCTTCAATGGAGTATCCAGATATCCTTGCCAAACCGGATCAAAAGGATCAATGAGATAGGAAAATCCACAGAAAGCAACCACAGCTACTGCCCAGATCAATGCCCTCCTTTTCATAGTGGAAAGGATCTTTTTGCCTCGTACTAAATTTTTCCTAATGGTAGAAACCCTATTCATATCGGACTTTATGAATGTAAATATAGAAATAGATTTTAGAAGGGCATCTTCTATTTTCAACGAGACCGCCAAAACTATCGTTGAAACGTAAAATTGAGGTGTTCAAATGTAGTCTAACGTTTCATCACCTGAAAAGTACATTTCATCATCATTTTATGCAACATCACAATATTTTTAATAAAAGACTGCCTCGTCCTACCCTAGTTTTGTAGTATCAAAATCGGTACAATGAAAACAATAATTGTCTGCACAGATTTTTCTCCGGAAGCTGAAAATGCTCTTCATTATGCAGCTTCCATGGCTAAGGAAAACCAATATAATATCGTTTTGTTTAATTTACAAAGCGTTTCTATTCACGCCTTGAACGCACAGTCCTCTGCTGATTTCTTCTATGAACAGACGCTTAAAAATCAAAAGAAACTTGAAAATAAAGCTAATGAAATCAATACATTATATACTGTAAAGGCGGAATATTATCTGGCTGCGGGTAATTTTATTGAAGAACTCAACAACTGCATACAAGCCACAAACTGCAATTTTATTGTCATGGGCATGGCAGACAAGACTCTTGAACAAAGACTGCTGGGAAATACCGTAACCAAAGCGATTCACAGAATCAAAAAACCTATATTAATTATTCCTGAGCATATAGAATATACAGGTATCCGAAAGGTGTTATTTGCGTATGATACTCATAAATCAATAACCTGGTCAGCGATGAATGATATTTATTACTTTATTAATGAGTTCAATTCGGAAGTTGAGGTATTCAATGTAAGTGAGAGGCTGGAGGATTTTCAGGAAGTTATTCATGATATTGATCTGAATTCCGGCTATGATCTTGATGACATTAAGTACAGCTTCAAGATGATCCAATCCATTGAAATTATAAAAGCGATTGAAGAGGAAGTTAAATTGACAGGCGCAGATCTACTGACCATGGTGCCTTATCGATATAACCTTGTAGAATCTCTCTTTCACCGAAGCAAAACAGCCATCATGGCTTATAAGAATAAAGTTCCATTACTATCAATCCCTTTAAACATAGATTAAGACTCAATCAATAAAAATCACATTTGAATTATCCTTTTTACCTTTTTTAAGGGTTAAATTTTACACTTAATCTTGTTTAACATGACCGGAGGTTTTCTCCGGTCATGTTTTTTTATGACTACTACATCCTAATGATAGTCAAATAGATTAATAAAATTCCACTTACAATATAATCCTTCATTTCAATATAAATTGTATTTTTATAAAAGCACCAAAATATGTTATTATGAAATTTATTCTTTTTCATTACCGATGGTATATGATCTGTTTCTTATTTTTTGGATCGATCCAATCATTTGCCCAAATAGTCAATAAGGGAGATAGTCAGATTCAATGTACCCAAAAACTTAAATTGATATCAGACAGAATGATTTTCACAAAAAATCGTCAGGAAAAACCTATCGAAGCAGCCATCTTTCTTGATCCGGCAAACTCTACCATAAAAACAATATTAAAGGAACCGGATCAGAAACAGCCATCCGAACAAACTTATCTGATTAAAAATATGAATTGTACCGTGAATGATAATTTTACATCCGGAAGAATCATTTATACTGTAACAAGTGATAATCCGGATGGCTCATTATACACAGGCGAGTTTCTTTTGGAAGCTACAAGACGGGGAACTTTTTTCTCTAATACACTTGATTCTCCTGACAATAAGGCTGTTATTCCGATTGTGAAGTTTGAGAAGTTGTAAGAGAGAATAGAAAAACCACCTCGAGGTGAGGTGGTATATATTCAATTCTATCTTTTAAGTAACAAGAAGTACCCCTTCCATTTGGTTTTTCTTCCTAAAAAAGACATTCTTTACATAGATTCTTCTATTTACTTTCTTGTCTGCTCCATAATTATTCCTGAATATTTTTTAATAAATAAAAGACCTTACTCATCTGGATGCCAGTAAAGATCTAAACTAGGGCTCATAGTACCATTTTCATAAGATCGTATATGATCTTCTAATCTAGCTGTTGTTCCAAAAGAAACTACCCTCCCAGATTCTTTTTCTACTAAAAAAGGAGCATTACCTCTCAATGACTTATTGAAATCTCCTGTCAGTAGGTATTACTTAGAATTATAATAGTAAATATTGCCATAAGGTTTCACAATAATATCATCTGTCATTATGACTACTTCAATATTTTTGCCTGCTTATTCTTCTAATCTTTTTAAATAACGTTCTGCTATGGTTAGCATTTCTTTATCTTTTAACATAAAATTATTTTTAATTTACCCAGACATAGTTTCCATTTTTATCAATATCAATTTTCAGTTCTTCAGGAAAAATTAAGACAGATAGAGCTCTGCCATCTTCATCACTTATAGCTATTATATAGTTTTCATACATTTCATTAGGGGGGAATCCTTTTGAGTAGTCATACCATCCAGCCCAGTAATCTATATTGAATCTATTATCTTTATCTTCTTTCTTCCAAAAGTTTAATTTTATGGAATACTGATCATTATGATCCAATTTTAAATCTTTATAAACTTTGGCAATGGCTTTTTTTATTTGATCTTCCGTATGTTTCATAATTATTTTAATCTGAATATTTTAATATTAATCTTTCCATTTCTGGGTTTTCCAAAAAGGGTTGCTTATTTTCTTTAAAAAAATACTTAACATATTTATATGCACTTACTAATTCTTCTTCTCGGTATTTATTTTTGGTTTTGAATATCTCTTCCCAGACATTCCATTCTAAATCCCAAGGTTTTTCAGCAACCATTTTTCTGTAATTTTTTCTCCCTAATTTTAATAAATCGTCGATATGAACAATCTCATGAAACCACGCCATTTTAGGACAGTTCTTTCTTATCAGAAGTTTGATTGGTCCTGTTTCATATACCATAACTCTACCCTTTAATCCTGTAATGTACATATTGTGTGCTTCATCTATCCAAACTACTTCAAGCTTTAAGTTATGTTTTATCATTTTTTTGTCAAGCTCCCGAATATATTTTTTTAATAGATTAGAAGATAAAACTTCAAACTGACTTCCTCCAGGAAATAGATCAATTTGTCTCATGTCGAGCTCCGCAACCTCAATTAACTCGTCAATTACGTCATCAATCTGTTTCGCTTCATCAACATTCTTAGCTGATTTTCTAATATCATCTTCATGCTTCAGAACTTCTTTTGCACTTTTCCTTAATCCATTGTGAATTGCAACGGTAAGTTCACCTGATAAAGATAATAATTCCAGCCAGAATAAATATTCAGATAATGATTTACCCCACGCTGCATCTCTTACTCCTGTAAGTTTAATAATGTATTTACTGTTCCGCTAGTAATTTCAATTACAGCTGCAGTCGCAGCAACTGCTTTTCTGGCAGTAGCAACTGTATTACCCACTTTACTTACAAAACGTAGTTTACTTGCTTTGGTCGCAAAGCTTTCCAGATATCTAAATTTTGCGATATTCCCAACTCCTGAAACAGTCGTTAAAATATCTGCTGCATATTCTGCACTTGTTATGACGTTACTCCAGAATTGTTTATCACGATTAGCTTTTAACATAAAGGCAGGTACAACTGAATCCAGTTTCATTTCTGTTTCCTGATTTTCAACATCCTTAAGAAAAATTGGATAGAAAGGATGATACCAGAATTGATGTATAACCTCAACTGATGTAGAAACTAAATTATCAGTTTTTAAGCCTGGTCTCATTTCATTTTCAAATCTACCTGTTTCATATAATGTCTTTAATAATCTTTCTTTTTGTTGATGGGTATCAAAAGACATACTTACATTACTGAAATAAAAACCAAAAGCCTTTTGAGAGGTATAAGGCAAAAACAACAGGCCATCTGTGGTCGCATACTCAGGATTTTTTTCTGCATCAGGATAAATAAATCTTGACTTTTTCCACACTTGGCTGACTATTTTTGAAAATTCTAAGAAATTATCACCATTAATCCTATCATAAATAAACTCAAATTTTGTACTATTTTTATTTCCATCTTTTTTTGTCTCCAGAAACCAATTCATAAGCTTTACTTCCTGGCTCTCCTTCTGCTGAATAAGTTTTATAAGTTTTATAAAAATATTCTCCTCTGCCAGGTCTTTTTTATTGGTAAGACTGTCTCTGCTTATAGCCATTTCCATAAGCATCCATAAGAAATCAGTGCTAAACATTATTGCTACAGATTCCGGTAAATAAAACAGCGTTTTCATAGCATCATAGTAAGCAAGTGTACTTTTACTCTTAATACTATCTTCTACTTTATGAATAATCTGAGTTATAAATTGATCTCTGAAAAAATCTCTTTGAACATTTTGACTTTCTCCTTTTTGCAAAGAAAACCCCTCGTTAAATAAGGTTTGATCCAAAAAGGTAAGTATGCCACCTATACTCGCAAATTTCAATATAATAGAACACTCTTCATCAGACATAAATAATTTGGATCTGTTTCCTTGCTCATAATATCTATATTTTAGTATAAAATTCTTCAGACCATATTCTACTTGAAGAAAAGGAAATAAATTCATTCTCCCCTCTCTTTCAGATTTCAGAACCTGTACTTTCTTTTCCGGATTGTTCCATAAGTATTGCTCCTCTTCAAAAAGAATTTTTATAATTTTTCCAAAAGTGGTCACATGATCAGTATAATCATAACTATATGTATCACTTTTTATATCCTTGAGTTCTTTCCCATTGGGATTATAATATATGTTGTCTGGAAAGATCGTTATCTTCTTTAAGCTTTCAGAAAAAATGACCACTAAATTTTTATCAGTATCATAAATATATGAGCTGGTACCAAACTCTATGGGAAGCTCTATAAGCCAGGCATCAGATAGGCTTTCTGTTGTTTCAGTTAAAAGATTATAATATTTTCCACCTGATGTTTTTACATAATACTTTCTTTCTCCCGTAATTTTTAGTAGGTAAATAACGTCAGCACTATGATCATTCAGTATATTAAAAATCCGTTTATATTTATTAAAATCTGATTCGAAAATCTTTTTATTGACAGCATAAGTTTCATTATCATCTAAAACTGTTAAAAGGACATCTGTGGGTGGCAAAGCATTTTTTGCTGCTTCTTCAGACCTTCGATAAAGTCGAAGAAATTCAATAATTTTTTCAAAATCAGCCATTGTCTTTAGTATTAGAGATTATATGCGATAGCTCATTCTCCGGAAAAACCACCTTAAGATTCTTCCCTAGATGATATTTCTCTATGCTCTTTTCATCTAACACAAGAAGATCTACATAATATTCTTTATCTAAAAGTACATGGGCGTTTTTCAGTTTACATTTAGCCTGAACTAAAACATCCCAGTCTTTTCCTTCCAGCGTATCCCATTCTTCAAAAGGAACCCGGCCTCTGCTTCCAAAAAGAAATATCTTTTCTACAGCAGTAATTTCACTAATCTTATCCTTTAAGGTCGTGAGGATATAAGGCAGCACTTTTTCGTGCTGCCAAATAGCCTCGAGTTTTACTCGGCTCATTGTTATTATTTTTAGAAAATTAGATTAGAAATCTTGAAAGTGAAATACTTTGCGAATATTCTTCCTGAGTAATATCAACTCCATTTTTATCAGTCAATCTGCTTGTTGAAGTAATAAAATTATTTTCAAATTTTAAAGATTCACTTCCAACTACTATTTCAATAGAATCCAGCAACTCAGAATATGGAGGCTTCACAAATTTAAACTGTTTAATTTTATTGATATCTATACGGAAAGTTAATCCATAACCATCTTCTGCATTTGGAAAAGCTTGAATACCTTCAATCTTTGAAAGCTTTTCTGCTAATGCATAATAAAGAACAGTAGTACTTGAATATGGCTTCCAAGTTGCATCTCTATCAATTACAATCTCTTTACCCATACAATAGTATTTTCTTGGAAATTCGCCCTTTTCATCAAGATTTTTAATTTCGTCAAATTCACCTGCTCTATCAAAACTTTTAGCTGTAAACTGAATCCATTTTTCCTTGCCACTTCCTCCTAGAATGCTATCATTCTTCTCAAAGTTGAATTTATCTTCTGTAATAACCTCTCCTGGTACTTCAAAATCATCAGGGTTTTCATTTGTGAAAGGCAATGCATGAGCCACTTTTAAGCCAATGCTTTCTGCCTGAAGAATATTTAAGGTCGTAGGAAGTCTCGTAATCCATGCTTTTCCTTGTTTTACACCTTTTGGTTCCTTCATTTCATCTACGATGGATAAGTAAAGTTCATCTCCAATGACAGGAACTTCTCCTCCGTTCCAGATTTTACCGGTTGCCAGGTAAAATTGTACAGCATCTTCAAAACCAGGTCGAACTGTAGCAATCACTCTTGCCATTCCACTTTGTAAGAAAGCCCCAAAAAGAGGATCCGTATCTTCTGCCCGGTAAAGTGTTTCCCAGTTTTGCTTATCTCCCCAATAGTATGGATATAAATAATAAGAAAGATTTTCCCATTCAAAAGCCTGCTCCATAAATTTCACAAAAGCAGTGTATCTGTCCAGGTTCTTATCCAGCTTTGTTTCATAATCCAGAAATGAACTTCCTTCTGTTAATCCAGACAAACCATAACCATGAGTAGATCCCGAGGTTCTGTCTGCCATATAAGAAATACAATTTTTTCTAAGAATTGTATTTTCAATTTTTCTATAAAAGTTAGGATTTGAGCCCTTAATTTCAACGGCTTTATTTTGTTCTTCAGACAGTTTATTATTATATTCTGCTAAAGCTCCTTCATATGCCTGGATGATTGCATTAAAAGCCTCTTGCTGCCATTGCGCTTTTGCCTCTTTTGTTAATTGGCAGGTTGCAACCAAAGATCCAGTAACTCCTTTCATATCCCAGGAATTGTAAGAAATTGTAATTTTATCTCTAATAGAATCCAAAGACATGCTGATGCTATCTGATATTTGTTTGACACCACAAATGTAAGTAGTAGCTTTTTGAGACATACTTACTCCGTTAAATAGGACTCCACCACTACCGGCTAACGATCCTTTTATAGAAACAGCTTCATAATTCTCAGGAATTTTAAACTCATTATTATGGTACAAACCGGCCCATCTACCATTTCCATACGCATCATCTGTTGCAATATTTTTCTCTGAAAAAGCATGTGAAATATAAATAATGGGATCTAATTTTTTAATAGTGGCAATATTATATTTTCCTGCCCAGAAATTAAATATAGTGTCATTTGCTAATGCTGTATAATTCGCCATGGTCATAACCAGAGATGTTCGTGGATCTTCAGGCTTTACAAGTGTACTTTTTCCTTTTCCAAATAAATGAAGCCTCGCAGGTTCAGGGATCATGAACTCAAACATCATACGTTTACCATAGTTATAAATCTGATTTTTCATCAGCTTATCTACCCATCTGTAAACACCTACTACATGTCTATCTCCTTTGGTGTTATCAAATCCATGCTTGTTGTTTTCTTCAAACTCATCAATAATCTTCTCAATTCTTTCTTCATGAACTTTAGTGACAATTCTATCCATCGCTCTTGAAGTGATATCCTGAGCTTGAGATACAGCCTGCCTTGTACTCTCATCTTTAGAACTGTGATGAGCATTACCTAGCCCTAAGCTAGTATTGATATTATAAGTTCCACCATCATAGTTTGCATTGATTCCAAATTGAGTATTGTTATCTGAAGACTCCTGCATCATTTGAGATTTCATTCTGCATTTCAAAACGATTGGCTGTAGTAGTATCTGAAAGCTGTTCTCTTTCTTTATCTGTAGATTTGGTAGTCGTATTTTCGCTTCGTCTTAATCTTCTTGTAGATTTTTCACGATATTCTCGTGCCATGATATTTTCAATGTGAGCCACCTCACCTTCTACATAAGCATGGGTAGTTTGCTCTACTTTTAAATAGTCTGCAATACCAATTTGCTTAAATCCAAATCCGGCTGGAATAAATGTATTATCTTCATCAATTACAACAGGCTCTCCTTCTTCTATTTCAAACCAAAAATCTCCTGATAAACAAGCTCTTGCTTGTATGCCTCGAATATAAGGACCTGTCTTCTTTCCATTAGTAAAAGTAATGTTCAGATCTAAAACAGCATCCTGAACCGTATTAAAATCGTAACCAGGCATGCAAAGGTCACTTAAAAAAATAGTATTCCCTGATCTTGATCTTTTATAATAATCACCAGTAATACTTGCTGAACCATTTTTAGGAATAAGAGTATAGGAAATATATTGTACATCCCATGAAGAATCTGGGACAGTAAGAGAAATATCAAACGTATAGCCTTTATAAATCGATTTCGGACAAATCTGGTAGGTAAAGGGAAGGGATATCGTTCTTGCCATAGGAACAATAACTCCACCTATACTTGTATAAGCTTCCTGATCGGTCTCTGTGTTCTGTACAATTCTGTCATTTGATGTTTCAACGGCTTCGTTAATTAAAGAACTAATTTCTGAAAGTACTTCTTCCGTCCAATAAAGAATGAAGACTGGAAGCTTCTGTTGCTATTGAGCGCTCTTTAATGGGTTCTTTAGAGAAATCGTAACCAAGAATATCTAATAAAGCTTCCAAATCTTCAGATTTTAAAACTCTTGTTAACAACTCAGGTTCTATTTCCTGTCTGAAATTAAAATCAAATGGCGGCAATACTGGCTCCGGAACTAATGGAAACTGCTGGCATGGATCTGTTGGGTCATATTTTACATCAGGTTTTCTAATCTCACAATACCGCTCCCTATTGGCTGCTACTTCAGCATTATACCTCTCAATAATAGGAGCTATTTCTCGCTGATACTCCTGTTCTCTCGCCTTATACGCATCTTGATATTCAGCTTTATACTTTCTTTCTATTCCTGAAAGACTCTTTCTTAAAGCATCATATCTCTCAAGTTTTATTTTGGCGGTGGAGATAAGCTGTTGTCTTTTCATTTCTTCTGATGGAGATGTCTGTTGTGATCCTTCTGCTGCCATTCTTGAAGCACGATTTGAGCTTGGAAGAGATTTTTCATCAATCATCAATTCTTTGGGAAGGATAATTTTGGCGCTTAATATCTTCCTCATGTTTTCTTCGTTGGAAACAAAAAGAGCATGCTGTACCAATAGCTGTTGCATAACAACTTCTTTGACATAAAAATCTTTTTGAGTGACAACTTGATAAATTAGATTATTCCATAAATCAATCAGATCAGGCCCAATAGGCGTAGCTTGTGGATTTGTTAACACTGATCTTTGATCCATAAACTCTTTATATGTACATGTATTCTTATTTTTGGCCAACCATGTTCCAAATATATAGTAAGCATTATATGCTCTTTTAAAAACATTTAAACTATTCTGGCTATTTGAGCCTGAAGAAATACATTCCGGTTTATTAGCATAATTTGCTGCACAAGTCTGTAATAGTCTTTGCTTAGAACCCGTACCATTAACAACGGGAACATAAAAAGTATTATCATTTACGAAGCCGCTTGGAATGCTAATAAATCTTTTATCATTTTTTGTATCATCAAGCAATTGTGGGCTTCTTAAGCTTACAAACCTGAAAAGGGTCTGTGATGGAGTATTTTCTACAGTTGTTTCTGTAGATTTGTTTTCCATATTATTCATTTTTTGTAATTTTGTTTTGATTTAAATAGGTTAAGATCTGAAGCTCTTTTTAGTAGAGCGATTTCAGGTTTTAGCTTTATTTTTTTTAGTGGTTTCTGGCAAAAGATATCCACTCTTCGACTTTAAGTCCAGTTTCATCTCCCGTGTTTTTCTGAAGCAAAGATGCTCCCCAGATGCGACAGAAGCTGACGTATAAAAAAGATTTTCACTTTTATATCCTAAACCTTTGATATAAAAAACCTTGGGTTTCTCAATATTTTAATACATTTGTTATAAAACATACTTCAAATGAATTTCGAGCAGGTTAATCTACACCTTGAAGCTTATAAGGAGCATAACCAGATTCTGGATGCGGCAAAATATCTGATTCATTCTTTTGATCTGGAACATGAAAACTTTGCAGGATTTGGATTCAGGGATGAGCTCTCTCCTACTTCCATGCTCCTTACAGCTGAAGGTGAACTGGGAGGGCCACAAACCGTAATGATTCCTAGAAATTTATTTGATTTTGATCTGAATCTCGTCCTTAATATGGTCGCTCACGAAATGCTTCATGTAAGACAAAAGGCTCCGGGACAAGTGATTGAAGACAAAAATGAAAGAGAGTTTCAGGCTTATTATGAAATGCTTTTTCATAAGGTTTTTCCACAAGTTCCTGAAGTTTCGGACTTTCATAAAAAATTCTTCGGCGGAAAAGCCCTGGAATATTATAAAAGAATGGGTGAAGATTCAGAATTACAACAAAAATATGCAGAACAGAAAATAGAAGTAGAACATTTAATGAATACACTACCATGAACGTAAAACCAGACATCACTTGGGCAGATTTTGAAAAAATAGACATCAGATGCGGAACGATTCTCTCCGTAAATGATTTTGAAAAAGCCAGAAACCCATCCTATCAATTGGAAATAGACTTTGGTGATCTAGGAATCAGAAAATCATCTGCACAAATCACTTCATTATATCAGAAAGAAGAGCTGGTCGGAAAACAGATTTTAGCCGTTGTTAACTTTCCTAAAAAGCAGATTGCCAACTTCTTCAGTGAATGTTTAGTCTTAGGGTTATATGGCGAAGATAAAAAAGACGTCACTCTTTTAGCACCTTCATTACCCTCCAAAAACGGAATGCAGGTAGGATAGATAGTAAATAAAAAACACAATGATACAGAACATACCACTAGAGAAGGTCTTATTCCTTGATATTGAAACCGTTCCACAGGCCGAATCCTGGGATGATTTATCTGAAACTGATCAACACCTTTGGGACAAAAAGACCAAATTTCAAAGAAAAGATGAGGTTTCCGCAGCTGAATTTTACGACAGAGCCGGAATTATGGCAGAGTTTGGAAAGATTATCTGCATCACCATTGGAATGGTTGAAAAGAATGAAACCTTAAAGATCAAAGCTTCTCCGGGCATGATGAAAAAAAGATGCTTCAGGAATTTGGAGAAATCTTCAACAGCCCAAGGCTTTATAATGTGATTCTCTGTGCCCACAACGGAAAAGAATTTGATTTTCCATGGATTGCGCGAAGATACCTCATCAATGGTATGCAGCCTCCTGCTCCATTCCAGATGTTTGGAAAAAAACCTTGGGAGATTCCCCACATAGACACTATGGAACTGTGGAAGTTTGGAGATTATAAAAGTTTTGTATCCCTGGAATTATTGGCTCATGTCTTTGGTATTCCTACTCCGAAGGATGATATTGACGGCTCAATGGTTTCATCAATTTACTACATAGAGAAAGACTTGCAGCGAATTGTTGACTATTGTGAAAAAGATGTCTTAACTTTGGCAAATATTTTCCGACGCATGCGCCAGGAAGATTTGTTGAAAAGGAATATCAATTTAGATTAAAAAATGAAATTTACAGACGATCAAATTGCAGACATTGGTGAAGAAATCATCAGCGTGCTAAAAACCGTATATGATCCCGAAATTCCGGTAGACATTTACGAATTAGGGCTTATTTATGATGTACAGATCTCCGATGATGCTGACGTAAAAATTATAATGACCCTTACCACTCCAAACTGTCCGGTAGCAGAAACTCTTCCTCAGGAAGTAAAGGATAAAGTAGCCGAAGTAGAACATGTAAAAAGTGTTGACCTAGAGCTTACTTTTGAACCAAGCTGGAATAAGGATATGATGAGCGAAGAAGCGAAATTTGAACTGGGAATGCTATAATCTAAGGCATTTTCTAAGCAGATAAAAAGATAATATTACAACCATCACTCAGTAATTATGGTAAAAAAGATAGGAGCAATCGTTCTTGCTTTATTGGGAGTGTATATGCTTTATTTAGGATCTAAAATGCAGGCTCAACCTCCTTTTATAACAGGGATAGGATTTATCATTATCGCTTTGCTGCAGCTGAGTAAGAAGTAATGTAGAATTACAATATAAAAAGGATGCCATTCATGACATCCTTTTTTGTATTGTTAAACCTCAAATTCAGGCTATTCTTATACTTCTTTTGCAATTTCTTTTCCTTCTCTTCTGCTCCACTCACTCCAAGACCCTACATAAAGATTCGGAATCTTGAAACCTGCATGAACTAAGGCTAAAATAGTATGACATGCCGTAACTCCTGAACCACAATGAATAATCAGATTGTTAGGTGTATTTTCTAGTAATTGGCTGTACTTTTCTTTTAAAATCTCAGGACTAAGAAACAATCCGTTCTCATCCAGATTTTCAGAAAAAGGAATATTAATGGCTCCCGGAATATGCCCTGCAACCAGGTCAATAGGCTCAGATTCGCCTCTGTATCTGTAAGCATCCCTTACATCAATGACTGTGGAAGAACTACTTTTCAATTCATTTTCAACATCTTCAAGCGTTGAAAGAGGCAGAGACCATTTTTCCTTTTTAATCAGTTCAGTCTTTTCAAATTCTTCTTCTCCTGATGAAAATTCTATAGCATTCTTTTCTGCAGCCTGCATTCCCCCATCCAGAACCTGTACGTTTTCAAGTCCAAAGGATTTTAACATCCACCAAGCTCTGGCAGCCGCATTTGACCCATTTTTATCATCATATACCACAATATGAGAGTTTTCAGTGATCCCAAGATGAGCAAGGGTTTCTGCAAATTTCTCCAGGGTTGGAAGCGGATGTCTTCCTCCGAAAGCAGCATCGTCTCCTATTTCAGCCAGATCTTTATCCAGATCAATACATCTTGCTCCTTTGATATGCTTTTCAAGATAATTTTGCTTTACCTCTTTACACGTCCTTGCATCAAGAATGATGAGGTTATGGTTTGGAAGGTTTTTAAATTCGGAAGGTGAAATTATTGGAGACATATTATTGAATTTTGGTTATTCTGGTTAGGTTTTGGCTAAAGCCAATGGATTAATGAAGTAAAGCGGACTAAAGTCCGCTCCTGTTTATATTTTTTTGATTTCACGCAGATTATACGGATTTCGCAGATCCTAATTTTTCAGTTTCTTATCTGCGTAATTGGCTCATTCTGTGAGAAATTTCAACTCATTCTAAAAATGAAAAATATCCTTAGCCTTATTGTAAGAACTTTCAAAGTTTAAAAGATTCAGCTTGTGATCTGCCTTTTCTACACTCATAAAATTGATCACTTGTTCTGTAGGCATATTTCCTACCAAATCATCTTTAGCCATTGGACATCCGCCAATTCCTTTGATGGCACTATCAAATCTTCTACACCCTTGGTCGTAAGCGGCTTTCAATTTTGAATACGAATCTTCATAACGGTTATGGAAATGTCCTCCGAAATTAATTTCAGGATATTTTGAAGGAATTTTTTCAAACAAAAGCGCAATCGTTTCAGGGGTTGCCACTCCTGTTGTATCGGAAAGCAGAATATCTTTAACTCCAATATCTGAAAATCGCTGTGCCCACTGATCTACATCTTCCCATTTCCACATTTCACCATAAGGATTTCCAAAAGCCATGGAGAAATAAATGTTCAGTTGTTTTCCTTCAGTTTTTACCAGCTCAAGCATTCTAATGATCTCTTCAAAAGCTTCTTCCTGGCTTTTATTGGTATTTCTATGCTGAAACGTTTCAGAAATAGAGAAAGGGAATCCCAGAATATCCACAGACTGATGCTTTAACGCTTTTTCAGCCCCTCTATAGTTTCCGATAATAGCAGAAACCTTGGTTTTGGAACGGGATTTATCGATATTCTCGGCTACCTCATCAGAGTCAGCCATCTGGGGAATTGCTTTTGGAGAAACAAAACTCAGACAATCCAATACATCAAAACCAACATCCATTAAGGAGTTGATATAATCTATTTTTTTATCAGTAGGGATAAACTCTCCCCATCCCTGCATTGCATCTCTAGGACATTCGGTAAGAAACATTTTTACTTTTTGATTTTCTCAAATATAATAAAACTAAACTACTTAGTATACTGTACATACAAATCTAACATTATTTTGATTTTCAAAGTTTTATATCCGATTTATAATTTCAATCATTGATATTCTATTACCTAGAAACGATTTAAAGTCGCGGATTTGGTTAATTATGTGCTGGCATAGGCTTGTATTCCTCTAAAAAACAACCGTTTTATTACAATGAGGTACTCTATTTTCACTACTCAATTGATTTTTTTTCGTTCAAAAAATAACACGTCAAGTTTTGA
Organism: Chryseobacterium tructae; assembly: GCF_030409875.1. NCBI lineage: Bacteria > Pseudomonadati > Bacteroidota > Flavobacteriia > Flavobacteriales > Weeksellaceae > Chryseobacterium > Chryseobacterium tructae. The sequence continues at coordinate 525,344 of NZ_JAUFQR010000003.1, forward strand.
CGCTTTGCCATTATAGTTTTACCTCAGACAAAAACAAAGAGATTATCATTGAGCAAATAAACATTTCTTCACACCAATTTAACTTATTAATAAGCAAAAAGTTAAAGTTATTACAAAATTGCATTTCACTCAATGAAGACCTTTTTTGAATAAAGTATTTTAATATATTTGATTTAACCAGAAAAACGAATAAATATGAAACAAACACCAACTCACCCTTCTTATTTTTCAGAATAGCCATTCTGAATTTTTTACAATCATTGTAATTTTTTACCGACTTACAATTTACCAAAATCTTTAATAGTTTTATTAAGGACTTTGAAATTATTAACCTAAACCAAACACCAATGCCAATAACAATAAATACACCTCAATCCTATTTTTTTACGGATTCGGCTTTTACCCAGTTAACAAATCCTACAACCCCTATACCTGGTCTTAAGTCTTTTGGACCTATTGATCCTGAAAGATTCCAAATTACAACCACTTTTAAAGGAAACCTAAATGCTTATGCCGTAACAGCAGGAATATTATTAATAGGTAAGCAAGCTGGATCTACAGATAAAATAAATATTATACTAAAACCTACGGGAACAATTGGCGTAGGAGTTAAAATTAAATATTTTATCTACCGTGGAATAAATGCCAGTGACTTTCTTAAAAATCTTGCTGGAACAGAATTCATCAATGAAAATAGCTATTTAGACTTAATTAAAAAAGTTTGGAAGGCCTATACTGAATTCAATGCAACCACTGATAATCTGAAAGGTACTGATATTGGATTAATAGATGCCACAGCAGGAATCACAAAAGATATCTTAAAGAAATATTTTGACAAAAACAACTATAATCTTCTAAAGGTCAATGAAGGAACACTATTAGGTAAATTTTTCCAGGATTCAGGAGGCTTTGAAATTGTTCTCGATGATGGAGACTATTCACAAGAAAAATCTGATACAGGATTAAATTTTGATCTATCCTTTATTACTGCCACCTCTACTATCCTCACTACTAAAGACTCAACAACTGCCAATTTAACAACAGAATTTGGAGCACAGTCTAATACTCAATTATCAGGTAAAATTTTCAAGGAAAATATTCATAAGTTTTTAGATCCGGCAGCTTTTTATGGATCTCATGTTACCGACAATACAAGTGACATAGCTAATACCGGAATTATTTATGGGGGAGGCACAAGTACTCCATACTGTTCCATGAGTTCTATTTATAACAATATCGTTAAAAAGTTTAAGAACAAATATATCACATACTTTTATGTAAAAGGTAATAAAAATAGAAGCTTGAATTTCTATAATAATACCAATGAATTAAAGATCAATGGAACTGTTCAGAACTACAGTTCAGGATGGCCTATTATAATCACCTCACAATCACAATGTAGCATTGATTTTACAAATATTAAATTTGATGATTCTTTTCATAGTTCAACTTTTTTAACAGCTACTAGTGCACTTTCTTCTCCCTCCAATGGATATTTATTTTCCAGACTGATGGGAGCTTTTAAATGTAATCTGCCATTCACTAATGATTCAGGAACTAGGGTATTTAGTAGTTTTACTTATTTATATTTCAATGACTCTTCAACCAATCAATATGATTATTTATTTGGCCCAGCCAATTTAGCTTCTATTTTTGATCGTGAAGATTATACTAGTAAGTTGGGCGCAGCAGTTAACAATCTAAAAAAAGTATTAATCAGACAATCAGATAATGTATGTAATTATAGCCTAAAACTTATATTGGATGGATACCTTGCTGATTCGCACCCTACAACAATCCCAACTGATCCAGCCGTCCTTGCTAGTACCCTGAGAACTTATATTTTATTTCCTCAGGAGACTGAAGATATACAAAATGTAAATGCAACATATTATAGTAGTGGTGCCAATAATTCGCATGAATATTGTTCAAAAATATATGGTTCTGGTGAAATCTGGAAAGGGAAAATATATGATGCAGAAAATATCTCAGCATTGTTATATAGAAGAAAAGATAATGATGAAAGCAAATTCCCTATACATCAATTAGGTATTTCCCAAGCAGATTATATAAAGCTCACAAACTCTGTATATGCTGCTGATGAACACGCTACCAATTTATTGTTTTATTTTGACAATGAATACCTTGCCCCTAATGGTGCTTTTTTTAAATATGATCTTAAAATAGAATATGATAAAAGAGATGGAACACGTGAAAAATCTATAGTATATATTTCTATTTATACGATAGATACTTTTCTCTTCTTTTCAAAGGAATATGCCAACAATTTCCCAACCCAATACTGTGAAACATTCGCAGATATAGCCGTTGACTTTCTACCTCATAATTTGGCATCCCATAATACAGGATATAAAGAATGTGGATTTGATTACATAGGATTTGATGGAAGAGAGAAATACAGAGATATTATGGGAAATATTTTAACTCTAGTGGAAAACCACAAAATCTAACAGATGGTGTGGTAATTAATTTCATGCCAGTCCGTTCTGAATATTACAGCTTATTAAATAAATATAACCCCAAACCAACTAACTTTAGAACTGGGGTCTCAGATTTCCCATTTCATACAGATTCTTTCGTTACCTTGAATTTTGGAAACTCAACTACTATTCGATGCAAAATAACTAAAAGTACAACTCCTACTTCTTCCAAATTATTCTATAAATACAATGCAAAATACGTTTCTATAGATAACCCATCAGCAACTGCCACAGCCACAGATTCTATCGTTACTAAAGAAATAACTCCTCTGGTTGACCATACCATCAAAGTAAAAGCGCTTCAGAGGTTTGATACGGATCAGATAATCGAAGTTATTGATGATAAAGGTAAAATTGCAGGAAAAATGCATCTCGTTTCACATAAGCTTATGGGTGATATTAAAATATTATTAGTGAATTGCAAGACAAACATTTACGGAACGACAATAAATGAAGGATTGCCTAGTGGTAATCACAGTAAAGTAGAAGAAATATTGACTAATTTTTTAAATCAAATTTATCTAAAGCCAACTTTCAAACATGAGACATTAGATCTTGCAACTGCTTCAACCGCAAAAACAAATTTTAATAATAATCATGTTTTCCCTACCCTGCCAATTATTAAATCTACAAATATCATGTTTCAAGACTGTGTCAATCTTTTGACCGATTCAGATAAAGCGGCTTCAATGGTGTTATTATTTTTTGATGATTATGGGGCTGTTGTTAAAGCAGACGGCACTAAAGGTGTTGGATTAGGTGGTGAAGCATATGCTTTAGGTGGAGCTCAGGGAGCTCGAATTTTTACAAGTGGTATACTTGGAAATACAATAGCACACGAAGCATTACATTCTTTAGGCCTATATCATACATTTGATATAGATGGAGAATTTACCTTCCGCCAAACTCAAAATTCAGCTACCAGTACAGACTTCGCCGATGGAACAGATAATGTAATGGATTATTTTTACACTGATTCAAAGAGAAAATTCATATGGATGTGGCAAATGAAAAAGGTATATGATACCAATAATAATGCTAAAATAAAAAGAAAATAATGAAAATTTTAAGTCTTTTTTTACTACTGCTTTCTATTCATTGTAATAGCCAGCAAAATTTAAATAATCAAAAATATCTAAACATGGAAACAATTTTTCAAAAATATCGTGACATAAAGACCAAGTATGAAACTTTGGTAGAAAAAAACAAGCAAAATCTAATTTATGAAGATGGTGTATACTATAATCAAACATTATTTGACAAGGAAAAGAAAAAAGAAAAATGGATTGAGCCTTTACAGTCAGAATCCAAACTTATCCTGAAGGAGGGAGATAAAGAGTTTTTTGTAAAAGACGAAAGACAGAGTGTAGAAATTTATACCACAGTAGGAGGAAACCTGATTGAACAGGCAAGCTTAATAAAGAAAGATAACAAAGTGTCTATGGTTATTAATCTTGCTGAAGGGATAGATGCAAAGTATGATTATAACAACAATAAATCTATATCACTCATTTTATCGAAGACAAATATGATCCCAAGAAACAAGACATTATGCTTTATCAGGAATTTATTAATGACAAATTAATATTGGAAAAAAACTATAAGGAAGATTTCAAAATAAGTAAAGAGCAAATGTTAAAAGATCTTCCAGATAATTTTTATACTACTGCATTAAATTATAGGATCAAGAAACAAAAAGAAGATTTTGAAAAAAATCAAATGAAGGTCTCGGTCAGTGAAATTGAAAAGTCAGCAAAGGAAAAAATACAATTCGTTAAGGAAAAATTAAAGACTGCACTAGAAACAAAAAATGACTTTTATAGGAAAATTAGAGTTTATAAAATCTACAACGAGAATAGTATTCCTGTATATTCTTTGATCTTTCCAGAAAATCCTGGTGTTACCAGAATCTATTGGATGATCAGTATTAATGCAGAAACTAATAAAATAATAAGCATTGAAGAAGTAAATCCTAGAGACTAAAATAAAACAGTTTCATAGTGGATAACATATTGAATCACAAAAAAAACAAAAATGCCAAATACACCAACCCCCAAAATATACTATCCGAGGCTTTCGGATTTGATTACTCTTGATCAAATACCCGAACCATTAGGATTTATAAAAACTCTTTCCCAAGACGTTTTTTCAAAAATATACTATAAAAACTACCAGGTAAGCACCAGTGAACTAGGAAGTAGCGCCTTTCATAGTTTGAGTATTGTCACTAAAGAACAGGTAGGTTTTAATCTCCCATTCGGTCTCAAGTTTGTTCTCAACAGAGATGCACAAAACAATGCAATCTCTTCCTTCCCCATTACAGTTCAATATAACTGGCCGGTAATCGCTTATTTCTCTCAGTTTAACTTAGGAAACTTTTCATTTTCGCCTAAAGAAATTTATAGAATTCTATTGGTAAGTTTAAACCTTTCCGAAGATAAGGTAATTAATGAAATCCTTAATGTTTTTGTTAGCACACCAGGAGGAGACTCAATCAAAAAATTTGTAGATGATATAAATGCTAATCTTGGAACTAACTTAAGCTCTCCTATTCCCTATCCAACATCAGAAAACAAGATTAGAGAACTTATAAATTCCATTAATCTTTCTTATGGAGAAGGAGCTGCGTTCGCTGCATTTGCAACTTATATTTTAAGTAATGCCAATGTAAACACGACTAAAAATAATTTAAAGTTATTCTTCAAGAATATTCTTCCTGCTGATATTGATCAATATCTGCTTGATATTATCACACCTAAAGCTTTAGTAACTCTAGAAACCACCGCATCTATTGAGTTTCCAAGAAATATTCTAAAACCTTGGAAAAAAGTAGGCGATGTTTTAACTCCTGAAACGGATCTTAACAAAAAAACAGCCTTCGAATTTGCTAAAGCTTTGTTTTATGCAGATACAACAGAAGGAATTGGATATAATCTGGATATCGCTGGAACCTTAAACCCTTCCTATTCCGAGATTGGAAATACAGGACTGCTTATTCAGATTGAAAGACTGAAGCTCGACCTCAGTAAAACCAAGAACATCCCGGAAGCGGATGCCTATGGATATTCGCCTGATTTTACAGGAGTATATGCGAGAGCTGTTTCAGTAACACTTCCGCCTAAATGGTTTACAAATGCTGATAATCCTGCAGGGAATACCTCTACCACGTTAAGACTGGGAGGGTATGATATGCTGATAGGAACCGGAGGCGTTTCCGGCACGATCATGCTTGAATCTGTTCCTGTTGCCAATCCCGGAACTTCATTTGAATATTTTAATGATAAGTTTTCTTTTAATTATCCTATCGGTTTGTATACGAAGGATCCTGTTACTCAGGAATCCCAAACCCTTACGCTGAATAATTATCAGGAGCTTAAAAATGCGTTGCAGCAAATTAATAATACCAATAATGGTTCAACGGCTCCTTACGAATTTAAATTTCCGCTATCTTTAAAACCTAATGGACTATCTACTTCATTAACGTTTAATAATCCTTCAGCCTATCAGACATATTTGTCCGGCCTTAATAACAATCTTTTATGGAAAAAAGTTGGCGGGGAAAATGGATTTAAAGTAGGATTTAAGTCTTTTGATATTACCTTTAAACAAAACTCTGTAGTATCCTCTAATATTGAAGGCCGCTTATTCATTCCAAAGTTTACGGATTCACAAGGACAGCCTGCCAATATAGATGTAAAAGGACACATTGATGGTAACGGAGACTTTTCGCTTACTGCCTCTGCTGTACCTCCTTTTGATCCAACCCTCACTTTACCGGGGGTATTCAAACTTCATTTAAAATCTGTTGAATTAGGAAAAGAAGGCGACAGATTCTATATCGGTGCCTCTGCAGATGTAGAGTTCCTGGGAACTTTTGGCGCCTTACTGAAAGGACAAACTTTAAGCATTTCAACACTTCGTATTTACAGTGACGGGCATATCGACTTCCGCGTAAACGGAGGAAACCTTATCCTTCCTGAACCTATCAAGATTCCAATCGGCCCTGTAGAAGTATCTGTTACCGCCATCCACTTCGGTTCTCATGAAAGAATGAAAGACGGAAAAATGCGTAAATACAATTACTTTGGCTTTGATGGTGGAGTAAGCATCGGTCTTGCAGGTCTTGATGCCCGTGGAGACGGAATAAAGTATTATTATACAATTGACGACGACATAAAGAACTGTGAACCAGGTGGTGATGAAACGCAATGTAAGCCTCATGATTCTTATCTGCACATTCAGACCATCCATGTGGATATGATCATTCCTGCTAATTCCAGCGATCCAAGTGTTTCGATCAAAGGATGGCTTTCCGTTCCTGAACCGGGAGAATTCCAGGAGTACCAGGGAGGTGTCAGCCTGAAAGTGAACCCTCGTATTGCAGGAGGTGTAGAAATGCGTTTAGCGCCTAAATATCCGGCATTTCTTATTGATGCCAATATTGAGTTACCTAACCCAATCGCATTAGGCCCTGTTTCTATTTATGGATTCAGAGGACTATTGGGCTATCGTTATGTTGCAGAGAAAGAAGCCATTGGAATGACCTCTCAGAATACATGGTACCAATATTATACAGCACCGGAGAGAGGTGTTAATGTCAAAAAATTCAACCGTCCGGATAAAACGGAACATTATAGTTTCCCTTTCTCATTAGGAGTAGGTGCTATTATTGGAGATACAATGGCTGCCGGAACAATTATTTCTGCTAATGCCATGCTATTGTTGTCATTACCATCTATGGTGATGATAGATGCCAGAATGAAGCTCTTATCCTCAAGGGTGAAATTTGCAGACGATCCGCCATTCTTTGCCTTCTTTATTTTTGGAGACAGCTCTCTGGAATTCGGATTTGGAGCAGACTATAAATTCCCTGAAAAAACAGGAGATGTTATTAAACTGTATGCTGAAATTCAGGCTGGTTTCTTCTTTAATAACCCTTCAGCATGGTATATCAATTTTGGTACCCAGCAGAATCCAATTACAGCAAAACTTCTAAAAGACCTGTTTACCCTTAAAGCATTTTTAATGATTTCCGGAAAAGGAATTCAGGCAGGAGCAAGAGGGGAATTCAGATTTGACCGAAGATTCGGACCTATTAAAGTATTTGTACTGGCTTATCTGGAACTCGGAGGAAAAATCAGTTTCCAGAAACCGCAGATGGGAGCTTATCTTGAAGCTGGATTAACTATTGATGTTGATGTTGTCATCATTCGAGTCTATTTAGCGGTAACTATTCTTTTAGCTGTAGAATCTCCTAGGCCATTCCTCATCTATGGAGCATTCACACTGGCATTCAAAGTCAAAATTCTGTTCTTCAAGATTTCATTCTCTGTGAAGCTTGAGCTGAAGTGGGAGTTTAATAAAGATGTTGACAGAGATCCTATCAATCCGTTTATAGATACTTTAAGCCAAACCCTAATTTTGCTAAAGGTATAGCCCCTCCAGATCAGGCAGACAGCCTAGTAAAAGGAATCAGTATGCTTACCAATGAAACCTTTGATCTTGAAAGACGTCTGATTAGTGAGTTAGATGGCTTAACGCCAGCGTCGATCAAAAAGGTTATTCCTTTAGATACCTATATTGATATTAAATCAACAAAAGGATTACTTCCAACAGCCAGTTCCAATGCCATTGGAGGGTTCACCAATCCTGCGAGCAACTACAATGACATGATTCCACCAGAAAAAAATATGAAAGGGCTGGAACTGAGACAAGTGAAGCATCAATATACCCTAGATAATATTGAAATCAAAGCATACACCGGAGCAGGTTGGGTAGATTACGAGCCATTTAGAGCAATGGATCCTAACAATCCTCATTTGAATAACACTCCTCTTAAAGTAGGACAATGGCAGAAAAAAGACAATCAGTATAATGCCATCCGTTTACTTGGAACCACACCTTTCTCTTATACAGAACAAGGAAATCCGGGATGGTTCACTCCTGAACAATATGGCATCCTGCCTTCTACTCTATTCTGTGAAGGACAACATATAGAACATTCTATTTCAGACTTCCTGGACAAGCCTCTGAACACGCAGTATTATGCTTCTTCATCCAACTTCTTCCAGAGTAAGGGAGCTTCGTACCAAATTTCAGGAGATAATCTTTATACGGTAAATCCTGATGGAAGTATTGCAATGAACGGAGATTTTGCAAAGGTTTCAGATGAAGTTAATGTTCATAATTTCATGAAATCTTTAGAGTTTCCTAACCGCACTCCGCTTACCATTATGCTTCCGGCTTCAGCAGTGGACATTGAACTTCTTCTAAGCACTTACAGCACCGGGCTTAACATCAAGTTCTACGCTCCTATTATTGATGATCATCAATCACTTGTTCAATATAGAATTGTAGATGATAGAAATGTTTCGAGAGATGAGCTTACAGAGCCTGTTAAGTTCAATGTAGATGCTTTGGATGCCGCTTCAAAAATTGTCATCACTCCAGAGATCACAGATATGGTACAAATCAACCTTATTCTTGAACAAATGGCAGCATTGATGAACGAAGGATATCAGATTGCTCTGCAACAAGGAGGTTTCATATCAGGGGTGGTACAACCAAGCGACCCAGCTTTATATGATCAACTTCAAAATAAACTTGAAAAACTTCAATCAAGAGGTTGTGAAGGATTCAGCCAGCAGAAATTTGAGGAAGCTTGTGTCCTGTATCCTGCTTTGGTGGGTATTTATAATAATAATTTTATAATGACTGATGACTTCAATCTCCATTCTGACGAGGAGTTATTAGCATTATATGCAAACTTTATCCGTGAAAACCTTCAAGCAGGAGTCTATGATGAAGTCTTAAATAAAATTAATTATTTTAATATTCCGTTGGATCTCTTGAAAGCCAATGCTCAAAAATATGAAGACCTGTTAAAAGATCTCCATGATCATTTAGGATGGGGAACTGATGAAGAGATGATATCTCGTTTCGAGTTATTGAAAGCAAAAATGAAACAAATTCTTAGCTTCTTAGAAACCATCAACCTTTGTAAAGATGCAAGTGTTTGCAATCTTAGTGCAGCTCTTGCTTATCAGCCTCATTTTGATTTGAATAATAATTTTTCTCCTTTCATGGAGACCTTTGAACAATTCATTCAGGATAATCCTTGGAAAGCCAGTCTTAAAGAAACGCTGAACAGACAGCTTGCGACCTTACAGCAAATCATAGACTTTGGATATGTAGGATATGAAGCGATGTTCGCTCAATATTGTCAGGAGCTCATTTCTCTTCTTAAAGGACTTGGAAACTGTAATGATCATAAAAAATGCCTTACCCTATTCCATGAAGTGAAATGGATGAGTGTTGAAAATTATCAATATAATGTTCATATTCCAGGGCAGCCTGCTATTGCAGAAGATACGGGAGCTGTGGTAAATGCCATCACTAATTTTATTCAGCCGATCTGGAGACCAGATACTGCTTATTATGTAAAGTTCCAGTTGAAAGATACGGTAGACAATGGATTTAAAATTGAGCCTTATGAGTATGCATACACATTTAAAACAGCGGGGCCTCTTGGATTCTTCCACTTAGATAAAGATGCAACTTATGGAGAAATTCCGATCAAAGACTCGCCAAATGTTATAGAAGACACAATTGGAGTCATTAGAGATCCAAATGGTAATGTTATTGATAGCAAACTAACTCCGCATCCGGATCTTTATCCACATACTTCATTGAGGGCTTATATTGATTATCAACGTTCTTACCCTAATGCTGACGGAAATATTGTGAATGCAAAACCATTATTCTACGATGATAAAACCACACAGATCTTCCTGTATTTTACATCAAGATACGCTGCTAAACTTTTAAGCGGATGGGATTCTTATAACGGAATGTCAAGACTGGGAGGAACTATGAAAATCCTTATTAAAGATCCTGTAGAAGGTGTAGAAGTGATCAACCCACCACATTTGGATGCTACGGAACAAACAATTGAAGGAACCTTTGTGGAGATCCCTCAAACGATTGAAGCATGGGCACAGGAAAGTAATCCTGCTATCCCAACTGCGTTAAATCAATATATTCAGATGCTGAACAATGGTGATCACTGTACTGGGAATGTAACATTGACAACCCCTAAGTCTCTTTATCGATTGGTAACTCCTAAAAATTAAAGCCTCAGAAGCTATATACTGCTCAGGTCATGAATTTCTATTGGGGTAAAGACGAAGTAAGCCTTTCAAATATCACAGAGGAGATCAAACAAAAATATGGAAAAGAAGTCCATAAGTTTGTTTTCCAAACATCAAGATATAAAGACTTTAGAGAACAAGTACGCAGCTACCTTAAGGAATATAAAGATGAAAATAATTCGCTTCAGTTTAAACCTGCAGTGTATACCATCAAAAAAGCAATAGATGCAGACAAAATTGCAGCAGCATACAATGTTATTCAGAACTTATCAACTCCATTGGGAGATGCGATTGCCAATCAGTACCAGCATCCGTTTGACCGAGTGTTCCAGGGATTATTCAATATATCTCCTTTGGAAGATGCTACAACGACTGAGTTCAATAAAATTATTGATACCAACACCGGAAAAGTAATTGCTATTTGATCAGAAATCCGGAACCTTTTAATCATCCTAAAATTCCGTTGGAAAAATTAACAAGAACAAAAGAATCTGGAATGATTGAAGTAATAGCAAACCCTTTTGGTGGAATTAAGGACGAAATCAGCTCCAATATAAATACCAAGTTTACCTTCCTTTATTCCAAGGATTACTCTCAGGCGATCCTCATGAAAGGTACTCAAGGTATTAGAGAAATAACTCTTGATTTCCAATTCATTTATAAAATTTGGGACGATAGCGTCTCTGATTATGTGATATCCACTGTAGCCACTGCTAATGAAATTCAAATAAACTAAGCCAAAATGACACCAACAATAAATTCAAAATCCAGCAACAATATTGCAAAAGCGGGAATGCCCCAAAACATACAATCCAACTGCCTGTACATACAGGCAGCTGGTTCCGAAGGAAAAGAAAGCACTTTAGGAAATCATCTACGATGGATTTTAAAAGGACCTCTTGAAAAACACCTTCCCAAAGGAGATCATTTCCAACATGCTCCGGAAGGCTTTAATAAGCCTGATGATTTTGTTACGATCCAAAGAGCCATCTATAACCCTGTAGTCACTTCTTTTGATTTTACCAAAGTAGATCCTCAAACGATTATAGATAATGAAGCTCTATGGCTATATGAGGTGAACGGAAGAATGTTCTATGTATATTTCCGAAATAAAAATAAATATCAGCAGATCAGAAATTCCATGAACCCGCAAGGAAATGTTTTTTCTTTTATTAATCAGTATGGAAGCAATATTATTGAAGTGGAATGCAGAGATATGCTTTTCTTTGCTGCCACCATCCATAGTACCAGCAGAGAAAAAGCAGGCGGAAACATTAAAACAGAAGTTCTTTCTGTAGAAGCCAACAAAACTAATCTGCCTAAAAATGTTACCTTTAGAAAGAATATTACCAAATTTCCTCAAAAAATCTTTGCCGAAAATGGAAGAAGCATTCGCTTTGCAGCTTTTGGATGCCAGATTACAGGACTTGAATTTGAGTTCTACGACGATTTTTTAAATAGTGTTCAATGGAAAGAAATAGGGAAATATGCTCTTTCTACAAATGATGATGATATCCGTGAAAGATTACAGCCTGATCGAATCCATGCTCAATGGGCAAGATATAATGATGGTGAGTATGTAAATGTCGATAATTACCTTACAAAATGGAATGGGGATATTAAAGAGACCAGAAATCTTATCAAGAACTCTGTTGAGATGTATCTCAAATTTAGTGATGATCCTGCTAATCCCTTAGCCAATGAAAATTATTACCTGAATGATGATGCCTCTGATCCTGATAATGCACCCCTAGAAATTTCGCATTTAACTGTACTTCAGATGGCTTCACTTGATTATCATGTAGCCAGAATGCTGGGGCTTGGGGTTCTAGACACTGGTTCAGAAGCCGAACATGGAATCCAATGCGTATATTTAGCTCAATATACGACGATTGCCGATCTCAATGATGGACAAGGAGTAACTGAGGTACAACATCTTTCAATGACTCTTCCTACGTCTATTTATGACTCCCGTTCAGTGTTACCAATCGATCTGAAAAACCGGTTCCAGGAATCATTTCTTCTGAACCTACAGCAAGTACAGCTCCAAGTCTTACAGACCCTGATGGCTATACTCATGATGGAACAGCCAGATATCTGAGCTTAATGATCGAAGAAGTAAAACCGGATGAACCGGCAGACAGTCCTTTTTACTTTACCAGTCATGAGTTTTCTATGGCAGAATTTACCTATCCCGTATATGTAGGTATCGAATACAAGCGTAAAGGTGATGAATGGAGAATTCCGGAACTGCCTTCTGATCCTATGTACCAAAACGTACGAGACGATCAAAGTCTTTCTAAAAATGAGACTGTTCCCATTTCTTTACCTGATTTTGGCCATCCTGCTTATGTACATAAAGAAATGAGATCAGGACAGCACATCTATGGTTCATATGGAGTAAACTGGTTTTCAAGAGCTACTTCTTCAGACAAGACCTGGATGGTTGAATCAGAAATTAAACCTTCTAATTCACTGCTTCCACCATCAAGTATTAACGCTTTCCTGATTCAGAAAGAACTTCCTTTGCTGTTAACCTCACAAAATGAGCAGGATCAGCTGGCATTGATGCCTACTAACAGTGATAAAACATTGGTTAGATTAACCTTTGAATATGATTCGAATCAGGATATGAAGACGTATCAAAAAGAAGTGAATGGAGTGCCTGTTCCGGATTTTAATCCCCTTCCGGACAATGAAGAACTATTTGCAGATAATGTAGAGGTCTTCTTCCGTCCTGAAATGCCAAAACAAGTATTCGGAATGGTAGAAACAGTATCTGATCTTCCGGGAAATCCATTGGTTTCAGTAATTACAACCAAAGATCTTCCTATTGTAAGTGGATCCCAAACGGTTTCTCCTAACATTCCATCTCCTCAATTCCCTAACTATGTAGGAGGAATTTTCAAAATAGGAGCTGATGATTATATTATTCACAATATTGTTACCGGAGCAACCGCCAACCATCCTACTTTTCATGTGCTGAAAAAACAGATCAGTACAGCTTTTGGACAAAACCTGACCATTCCGTTTGACCCTGCTAATTTTACAACTCCTCTTGCCGGAGAATCTTTTATGGTGGTAGAAAATATGCAAAATCCTTCTACATGGGGGAATTCCAATCCGCACCCTTTAAAGGTAAAGATCGGAAATGCATGGCCTATTCATACAGAAGAAGTAACGATCAGGTCTGGGCAAGCCCCCGATATTACTGAAAACACTTACTTCAGAAAGTTTAGAGGAATTCTAAAAAATGCAACTGTTAAAAAGTTTACCGATCAATTAAACCCTCAGTTTGCAGGAATGTATGAAATAACATTCCCTGGATATACTTTAAATAATCACCCGCAATTTAGCAGTACTCCCGGCTCAGATTCTGTTCAGTGGTATAGAGGAAGCATCAGAGTTCCTAGAGAATCTGACTCTGGTGGTGAAAGAAAGTGCTTAAAGTAGTTAGAATTGATAATATCAACTCTGGAGACTTAGTCGTCTATGCGCTTGACGAGTCATATAGTACGGATCCTTTGCAGTCTCAAAATACAAGACCAGCATCCGTAAACTTTTACCCTGGATATCGTGTTTATCTTTATAAAAATATCCCTTGTCGATTGACGGAAAATGATATTATTCCTCAGGAGGACGGTGTGCTCGAAAAATATTCTATTTTTGGGTTAAGAAGCTCTGATCTTCAGTATAATGATTACAAATCAAGGATCTCTATTCCTTCAATCATGTTTGCGAAAAAAATAGAAGCTCCCCAAATGCCTCAAAAGCCTAAAGGATCTAAGTACTCCACAAGACCTGATTATTATGGCCGTTCTTCTTATGCATTTACGACAGTATATGAACACAAACCGTTCAGCGTTACTTTTTTAAGAAGTAATGACAATATTCTGTTGAATGCTTTATACAAACAGACTCCATATGGAGAACCTATTCAGGACAATACTGTACAGCACATCAGGCTCAAAAATAATGATGCCTTTTTCAATGATCGTTTATTGGCTTTAGCTGATATAATTGTTGACTCGGATAGAACAAGGTTTAAAGCTTCTAATGGTTATGGATTTCCCCTTCCCAACAATAATGACCTGTTTAAAGGAATCAATAAATTCATTGATGAGCATAATACTTTCTTTGAAGAATCCCTTCCTCATAAAAGTTTTAGTGATATCGCTAATATGGACTCCGTTATTATCCCTCTACATGCCAGTGGAAAACATGGAGAAGTTAAATTCATTGATTTTATAAAACAAACCATTGAAAATGCATATTTTCCTTTAACTGAAATTCCGATTATTTATCAGCATATTAATCCTTCAAGCTATCAGCCTGTCCCTAAAGCACAGGTAATCAGAGATAGAAATGGGGTATTATTAAATCCTACATCTCCTGATTTTGATATGGCTCCGATGATGAAAATTACCGGAACAGCGCCTCATTCCACATTATTTGTAGATTATACCCTGGATGGTGCATCTAACAATGTTTATTTCTATAAAGTAAAAGAAACCAATGCACAAATGGTTCAGAGTGACCTGAGTCCCGCTATAGGACCAGTAAGAATGGTCAATTCTTTCCCACTCCGTACTCCGGAAATAAAAACAGTGCTTCCCGTATTAGAAAATCCGGTATCCGGCGAACGTCCAAAAATTTTGGTTAATATCAATTCATATGATAAGATCCATAATGTAAAAAAGGTAAAACTTTATCGTGCTCTTAACATCGCGGATTCTCTTTCTATCAGGGACATGAAGTTGGTTAAAGAAATCAATTTGGAACAAACAGGGATGATTCAGGATTCAGAGTGGACTGTAGGAGACGATTTCTCAGATCTTAATCAGGTGCCATTCAACGATCCTCTTTATTACAAAGTGACCGTAGAAAGAGAGATCCAATACGCAGAGCCAAATTATACGGGACAGCCCGATGTAATTGTAACCGATTATGCTCCTTCTGAAGCTTCAAAATTAATGATCACTACGATTACAGAAAATGTGATTCCAAAATCTCCTGTATTAACTTTTACATCTTCAGAAACTCCTACACAAATTATAGAAGTCGAATTTAGTTGGCCAGCAACAGCTTACAAAGGAAAATACCATCTCTATAAAATGGGAAGCCAGGGAACATGGACAAAACTAATGACCGTACAAGACAATGCTTCTTCATTTCAACTTCCATTATCATGGACCTCATGGGGATCTGATATTCTCCCTGCAATAGATAGCAATAATGAACCTATTTTCCATCATTTTAAAGTGGTTGCTGAAAATACATCCGGAATGCTTAGCCAGGAAGAAAATATTTTAACAATTGGAAATCCACTTGCTTTCTCTATTGAAAGCAACCCTCTATTAGCGAGATACAAACCCTATTTTAATACAGACTCATTAACCAATAGTAAAAATATTTATATTTCTCCATGTTACGCTTACGGAGCAATTTATAATACCCCAACTAACGGTATAGTACCAGATAGTGAGACATTTAGATTATGGAAATCAATGTCAGATAGTTATATCGTATTACCGGAAATATTGCCGGATCGTAAAAAGAATCCTCATGTTTATAATATCAATACCAAGAAATTTGCTTGCTATTACACCATAACAAGAATGTGGGATGGCACGATACAAGGAAGCCAAGGGAATTTCCTTCGTGAGTCTGTAAAAAGAGCCAGACAGACAGGAGCTCGAGAGTGTATTGTTAATCTAGGAAATAATGCTGTTTTTATTAAAAAAAATATCGACAAATTAAAATTTGCAATCGCATCGAAGAATGACAGAGGAATGGATCGAATTACATTAATTACCAATGGTATAGCGACTCACTATACTTTAAAACAGATCTCAGAACTCTAACAAAATAAGACATTTAACAACCATAATTAATCAATCCGGAGAAACTATTCTCCGGATTTTTTATATACGTATTGGCATTATTCATAATAGACTTTAAAAGACATTCCCTTATTATAGAGTATATATAAAGCAAAAAAAAATCACCTCACAATTGAGATGATTTTTTTAATATTTACCACCCTTCTAAAAGAGCAATAAAAGTAAGAACAACCAGAGGCAATTCTATAATTAAAATATAGAATTAATATTTGAATTACACAAATAAATTCATATCTTTTTTTAATATTTTTCAGATAACATTTTCACGGAAAACAGGTAAGATCTACAAGACCGTTAGAGACCAAACTCAAACAACAGTCAACAATCCATCTCTAAACAGAATACATCTAAAGCAAAAAAAAAATCACCTCGCAATTGAGATGATTTTTTTTATTATTTACAACCCTTCTAAAGAGTAATAAAAACAAGAACAACCAGAGGCAATTCTATAATTCAAATATAGAAATAATATTTGAATCACACAAATAAATTCATATCTTTTTTCAATATTTTTCAGATAACATTTTCAAGGAAAACAGGTAAGATCTACAAGACCATTAGAGACCGAAGTCAAACAAACAGTCACCAGCCCATCTCTAAGTAAAACACATATAAAGCAAAAAAATCATCTCACAATTGAGATGATTTTTTTAATATTTACCACCCTTCTAAAGAGTAATAAAAACAAGAACAACCAGAGGCAATTCTATAATTCAAATATAGAAATAATATTTGAATCACACAAATAAATTCATATCTTTTTTGTATATTTTTCAGATAGCATTTTCACGGAAAATAGGTAAGATCTACAAAACTATTAGAGATCGAGACCAAACCCACCTCTAAACAGACACATCTAAAGCAAAAAAAATCACCTCACAATTGAGATGATTTTTTTATTATTTACCACCCTTCTAAAAGAGCAATAAAAGTAAGAACAACCAGAGGCAATTCTATAATTCAAATATAGAAATAATATTTGATATACACAAATACATCCACAACTTTTTACATATTATTTTCCAAAGAAGTTTCAAGGAAAAATAAACAGTATCATCAAAAACTAAACTCCAGCTCCCACTCCAATCTGCAATAGATATAAAGCAAAAAAAATCACCCCACAAATGAGATGATTTTTTAATATTCACTACCCTTTCAAAGAGCAATAAAAGTAAGAACAACCAAAGGAAATTCTATAATTCAAATATAGAAATAATATTTGAATTACACAAATAAATTCATATCTTTTTTCAATATTTTTCAGATAACATTTTCAAGGAAAACAGGTAAGATCTACAAGACCATTAGAGACCGAAGTCAAACAAACAGTCACCAGCCCATTTCTGAGTAAAACACATATAAAGCAAAAAAAAATCACCTCACAATTGAGATGATTTTTTTTAATATTCACTACCCTTCTAAAGGAGCAATAAAAGCAAGAACAACCAGAGGCAATTCTATAATTCAAATATAGAAATAATATTTGAATCACACAAATAAATTCATATCTTTTTTGTATATTTTTCAGATAGCATTTTCACGGAAAATAGGTAAGATCTACAAAACTATTAGAGATCGAGACCAAACCCACCTCTAAACAGACACATCTAAAGCAAAAAAAATCACCTCACAATTGAGATGATTTTTTTATTATTTACCACCCTTCTAAAAGAGTAATAAAAGCAAGAACAACCAGAGGCAATTCTATAATTCAAATATAGAAATAATATTTGAATTACACAAATAAATTCATATCTTTTTTTCAATATTTTTCAGATAGTATTTTCAAGGAAAACAGGTAAGATCTACAAAACTATTAGAGACCGAGACCAAACCCAAACAACATCTCATCTCCAAATAGAATACATCTAAAGCAAAAAAAATCATCTCAATTGTGAGATGATTTTTTTAATATTTACCACCCTTCTAAAGAGTAATAAAAACAAGAACAACCAGAGGCAATTCTATAATTCAAATATAGAAATAATATTTGAATCACACAAATAAATTCATATCTTTTTTGTATATTTTTCAGATAGCATTTTCACGGAAAATAGGTAAGATCTACAAAACTATTAGAGATCGAGACCAAACCCACCTCTAAACAGACACATCTAAAGCAAAAAAAATCACCTCACAATTGAGATGATTTTTTTATTATTTACCACCCTTCTAAAAGAGTAATAAAAGCAAGAACAACCAGAGGCAATTCTATAATTCAAATATAGAAATAATATTTGAATTACACAAATAAATTCATATCTTTTTTTCAATATTTTTCAGATAGTATTTTCAAGGAAAACAGGTAAGATCTACAAAACTATTAGAGACCGAGACCAAACCCAAACAACATCTCATCTCCAAATAGAATACATCTAAAGCAAAAAAAATCACCTCACAATTGAGATGATTTTTTTTAATATTCACTACCCTTCTAAAGGAGCAATAAAAGCAAGAACAACCAGAGGAAATTCTATAATTCAAATATAGAAATAATATTTGAATCACACAAATAAATTCATATCTTTTTTCAATATTTTTCAGATAGCATTTTCAAGGAAAACAGGTAAGATCTACAAAACTATTAGAGACCGAAGTCAAACAAACAGCCACCAGCCCATCTCTAAGCAAAATACATTTAAAGCAAAAAAAATCACCTCACAATTGAGATGATTTTTTTAATATTCACTACCCTTCTAAAGGAGTAATAAAAGTAAGAACAACCAGAGGAAATTCTATAATTCAAATATAGAAATAATATTTGAATTACACAAATTAATACATAACTTTTTTCAATATTTTTTCAGATAGCATTTTTAAGGAAAACAGGTAAGATCTACAAGACCGTTAGATATCGAAGTTTAGTAAACAGTCAGCCTACCTTTAAACAAAACACACCTAAAGCAAAAAAAATCACCTCAAACAATGAGATGATTTTTTTTAATATTCACTACCCTTCTAAAGAGTAATAAAATAAGAACAACCAGAGGCAATTCTATACTTCAAATATAGAATTAATATTTGAATTACACAAATAAATCTATACCTTTATTCAATGTTTTTTTAATAGTATGTTATATGGCATGTAGGCATGATTTAAAGAATCAATCCACTCGCTATATACAAATTACGTCGTATATTTGTTCAAATTTATGATAAATCTGATGAGTACAATAGAATTCAATCCTTTATGGAAAGAGAAATTACTGAATCGTTTCCTTAGCTATGTAAAAATATATTCAACAAGTGATGCAGAGAGTGAAACAACTCCTTCTACTGAACGTCAGTGGGATATTGCCAATTACATCACAGAAGAACTAAAAACGATAGGATTAGAAAATGTTTCAATTGATGAACACGGCTATATTATGGGTTATATTCCTTCTAACCTTGAAAATGATGACAGACCAACAATAGGATTCATTTCGCATTATGATACTTCACCTGATTTCAGTGGAGAAAATGTAAAGCCTCAGGTTTGGGAAAATTATGATGGAAGTGATCTTTTATTGAACCAGACAACAGGATTCACTTTATCACCTTCAAGATTTGAAAGTTTAAAAAAATATATTGGTCAGACATTGATTACGACTGACGGAAATACCCTTCTTGGAGCTGACGACAAAGCAGGTTGCGCAGAAATTGTAACGGCTGCAGAATATCTTATCGCCCATCCGGAAATCGAGCATGGAAGAATTGCAGTAGGTTTTACTCCTGACGAAGAGATCGGAAGAGGAGCACACAAATTTGATGTAGCTAAATTCGGCGCTGAATGGGCTTACACAATGGATGGCGGAGAAGTTGGAGAACTAGAATATGAAAACTTTAACGCTGCCGGAGCTGTAGTGAAAATCCACGGATTAAGTGTACACCCAGGATATGCCTATGGAAAAATGATCAATGCAGCATTATTAGCTTCTGAGTTTGCCCAAACACTTCCGGCTAATGAAACTCCAGCAACAACAAAAGGATTTGAAGGATTCTATCACTTAATGGATATTACTGCTGATATCTCTGAAGCAAAACTTCAATATATTATTCGTGATCATGATGCTGACAAATTTGAAGCAAGAAAGAAATTCATGGAGGAAAAAGTAGTAGAATTCAACCAGAAACATGGTGCAGGAACTGCCGAAGTGGAGATTAAAGAGCAATACCGAAATATGAAGCAGCAGTTTGAAGGTAAAATGCACATTGTAGACCTTGCTGCAAAAGCAATGACAGAAGCAGGTATTGAGCCAAAGATCAAAGCGATCAGAGGAGGTACAGATGGCGCTCAGCTTTCTTATATGGGTCTTCCTTGTCCTAATATCTTTGCTGGAGGAATTAATTTCCATGGACCTTACGAATATGTAGCACTGGAAAGTATGGAAAAGGCAACAGAAGTGATTATTAATATTGTAAAAGCTTAATAAGATGAAAAAACTCTTAGCATTAGCATTCATATTATCTTTTGCTTTCGGAAATGCTCAGATATCTGCATTCCAGAAGGCTGATTCCAAATATGAAAGAAAGAAAACGGCATTGTACAACAAATACCCTAAGCCCAATGACCTGAGAACTAAGCTAGAGTGGCTTCTTACGGAAGACAAAATAACATCTTATAAAAATGCTCTGGAGAAAATTTCTGAAGAGGACAAAAAAGCATTAGCCAATGATCCGCCCGTTAAAACAAAATTGACAAAAGAAGCGGAATATGAAGCAGGAAAAACGGCATTTCAAAAATCATTGTATGATTCCGTTGACCTAGCTTTCTTAAATTTTGCCTCAGATTCTTACAAGGCAACCTTAAGTTTTGTAGTAGATTCTAAGGGAAATGCTTTAGACGCTCAGGCAAAAGGAAATAATGAAGATGTGAATGCATTTATTGAAGCTGCCTTTTACCGCATAAAAGAAAAAGGCAAGTGGAAACCTGCAGAAGCTAATGGAAAACCCGTATCATCTACGGTATCTCTTCCCTTAGTTTTAACATTTAAAAAATAAATACAAAGACCTGCTTTAGAGTGGGTCTTTTTTCATACTAACTTACCCTGCATAACACCTAATTCCATATATCGCTCATTTTCGGATAGTTAATGATAAAATCAATTCGTTTTTTTGTTATATTTACTCTTGACATTATAAATAAAACTATTAATTTTTAACATCAGATTACATTATGAAAACAATGAAAAAACTTTTGAGAAAAGATTTATCCACCATCATCGGAAATGGGATAATTGATAGCTGCCATATGGGTGGTGATTCTGCAAGTTGCTGGACGGACTGCGAATGCAGTTTCGGAAAAGCATGTCAACTGGATGATGACGGAAATCCAGGAAAATGTGTTGGCAGCGGAAATCCAGGAGGTGGAGGTACTGGGTGTCTTCCTCCAAATGACTGTACAGAACAACCTTTTTAAAATTAAATAACAATTTATCGGAAGCTATAATAGCTTCCTTTTTTTTCATCCAAAAACGGATTCTTGTCAAAGTATTTCTGCCGTTCATCAAATAAAATTTCATCCAGCCTTCCGGGTTCGTTGTTTTGCATCAAATTTCTAACAATAATTAAAATTATGAAACAACAATTTTTAGCATTCTGCTCTTTGTTATTATGCATTACATGCTCTATGGACACTCAGGCTCAGCAAACTCCAGCTTTTCACTTCGGAATCAAAGGCGGAGCAAATTTTACAAAAACCTCAACGGAGTCTTCTTCCTTGGAAGGGAAATACGGTTTTGGTTATCAGGCAGGTGCTATGGCAAGATTGGATATTGGAAGCCTGTATGTACAAGGAGAAGCTTTGCTCAACAAAAGAAAAACATCTTACGAAACAAAAGACAAAGAATCTGCAAAGCTAACATGGAACTCCATTGATGTTCCTGTAGTGATAGGATATAATTCATTAAAGCCGATGACTTTAACGTAAGAGCATTTGCTGGTGGTGTTTACAGCTATGCTTTCAACAATAAGTTATCAACCTCCGAATCAATACAGGAAGGCTTTAATAAATTTGATAAATCCAATATTGGAGTGACAGGCGGAATAGGGATAGATTATAAAAACTTCACGGTAGATCTAAGGTACGAACATGGTCTATCCAACATCAGTAAGGAATTTAAATCCAAACCTCACAGCTTTAGCCTTGGAATTGGTTATTTCTTATTCTAAAAACTTGAATTATCTTTGACTGATTAGAAACTGTGAATTTACAGTTTCTAATTTTTTGTAAACCCTCTTCAGACTTCTCTCATGACAAAACCCTTTGTTTTAAAAGAATACATATTTTCATTTATTTTTTGGCTTGTGTTTGGCTTTGTACTCTGGTGTAATATTCAGGTTTCGGCAACAGGTTTATCAGCACTGATTCAGGCTATTATTATTGTAGTGAGTTCCTTCATATTCACTCATTTTCTTACCAACACGTTACTTCCAAAGGCCTTGCGCGTAAAAAAAATGAAACGATTCCTTATTCAGGTAGCTATTATCACCCTGATTCTAAGTTTAATTTATGCTTTGGTATTTACGTATGTTGATGAAGCCTATAAAGGAAATCTCCCTCCTTATTTTTCGGATCAGATCCCCATTTTATGGCGGGGATTTTATATGGCTTTACCTGCCTCTTTTTTGATCAATGGCTCTTCTTGCGGCATTAGGTTCTATCAGGAACATTCAAAAATCGAACGGGATCATATCCTTCTTCAGCAAGCTCACTTAGAAAATCAGCTCAAATTGCTTCAGGATCAAATTAACCCACATGTTGTATTCAACATACTGAACCACATTCATATCCTGATGAAACATGATACGGAACTTGCAGATTACTTACTGATGAAGTTTTCAGATATTCTACGGTATCAGTTATACCATTGCAATCAAAACCTCGTTTCCCTGGATAAAGAAATTGAATATCTTCAAAACCTGATTGAGGTAGAAAAATTAAGATGGGGAAATGAATTAGATGTAAAATCTACATTGGAAATAAATGATAAAAAGGCACTTATAGCTCCCTTACTATTGGTTCCTTTTATTGAAAATGCCTTTAAATACGTTTGCAGACTTCCCGGACAAACCGGCTCTGTGAAAATCTTTTGTAAAGAAGAAAATGATACTCTTTTCTTCTATGTCGAAAATTCATATTCTGAAATAGCCGTTCATAAAAAGAAAGATGGAGGTATTGGGTTACAAAATGTACAGAAACGTTTGAAATTGCAATATCCCGATGCTTACGATCTTAAAATCGAGTCTGACAATCTTGTCTACAAAGTAACTTTAACCCTACAATTATCTGATAATGAGCAATAATATTCCTAAAATGAAATGTCTGATTGTAGATGATGAGCCTTTGGCAAGATTCCATCTTAAAGAATTGGCAGATAAAATTGATTTCTTATCTGTAGAAGGAACTTATGCCACAGCATTAGAAGCGGGTACAAAGGTAAAAGAAAGCGAAATAGACCTTCTTCTTCTGGACATTAATATGCCCTACCTGAATGGCATCGATTTCCTGGAACAACTTGAAAATCCTCCTTTATGTATTTTTACTACGGCTTATTCTGAGTATGCACTGGAAGGATTTCGCCTTCAGGTTGTGGATTACCTTTTAAAACCTATTGCGTTTAATCGTTTTTATCAGGCAGTCAATAAAGCGCAACAACAGTTTATCATCAATGAAAAATTAAAGAAAAATACTCCACTGGATGATCCTTTTCT
This sequence comes from Chryseobacterium tructae, assembly GCF_030409875.1. Taxonomy (NCBI): domain Bacteria; kingdom Pseudomonadati; phylum Bacteroidota; class Flavobacteriia; order Flavobacteriales; family Weeksellaceae; genus Chryseobacterium; species Chryseobacterium tructae. Next base: position 549,593 of record NZ_JAUFQR010000003.1, read on the forward strand.
GTATGTAAGGCAATCCGATAGCTTTATCAAGGTTTCCTGGGTAGATATTTTATTTATTGAGAGTATGCAAAACTATACCAAGCTGCATTTTAAGGATAAATCCCTGATCATTCATCAAACCATGAAAGCAATAGAGGAATCCCTGCCTTCGGAGCATTTTTTCAGGATTCACAAATCATTCCTAATCAATATTACCCATATCGACATGATCTCCGGAGGCCGCCTGTTTATCAATAAAACAGAGCTTCCTATTTCCCGCACCCGAAAAGAAGAATTACTCAACCAGGTAGTTTACAAGAAGTTAATTAGTAAATAAAAGAGAGAAGCCGGAAGATTTTGGGGGAATTATTCAAGTTAAAAAATAGATCAAATAAATACACTCCGGCCTCTTTTCTCCTATATTAAGGCAAATTCCAGCGTAATGCTACAGCAGCATAGAAGGTACTGGAAAACTTAGGGTCTGCGATCTTTTTCTCTTTAAAGATGCTTTTGATCTTTCGGTCACTTTCTGTGAAACTTCTCATAAGAGTTGACCCGCCTGTTACTCCTATACTCAGCTTATCATTAATCTTTATTTCCGGTCTGAGACCCGCGGTGATCTGCTGATAACCAAACATGATAGATTTGCCATCTTTATTCCTTTCTACAGTCATTCCGCTAAGGTTAACTACAGCTTTTAAGGTAAAGGCATCTGAAAACTGATATCCGGCTTCTGCTCCTTCTGGAAAATTAATTCTGAATTTGACCTTTCCATTGGTTTTCCAGTCGAAATAGATCCATGGCAGCACCATTGGAACCCCAAATGCTGTCGTCAATACCGGGCCTGCTCCCAAAGCAAGATTAGGATTAAAATGTCTGATAAAAACAATTCCTCCCTGTCCCAGAACGTCATCAAAGCTTATCTTTTCCATGTCAGTATATACCCCAACTGAAGCCATCATCATCATGCTCCATTTTTTCCCTAAGGGTCTCACATGTTGTAATCCAACCTGAGCGTTCAGCATCTGATCAGGAAACAAAGGTGTTTCATAGTCCTTATGCGACATTTTTGCATAAGATCCACTCAGCAACATGGACCATGCTTTTACCTTCCCTTCTTTATCTTTTTTTATGGATAACGGAATACTCAGAGTAAGGTTTACTCTTTTAAAATCACTTTTAGAATTCGTCTTTACACTGTCTTCCGGACGGATATAATTAGAGGCTGGAATGTATTCTGTTTTAAGCTCAGCAGCAATTCCTGATTGGGCACTTACCCAGTATCCTAACGGCAACAGACAGCAAAAAGCCGTCAAAAGGTTCCTTTTCATATTTTAAATTTTATGCAAAGAGAACCTTTTGACTATTTTTTACAAAAATTACTTGATTAAGTGTGCGAATGGTATGACCAATAGAAACAATGAAATGATAAAGCTCAATGAGCTGGAAGCCGGAAGAGGAAAGCTGGAAGTTACTATTGTGTTATTGAATAGCTGGAAGCTGTCATACCATTCAGTACTCCAATCCAAAACATCCTAAACAATGATTATTAGAAATTTATAAACACTTAACAACTTCCATCCTCCAGTTTCCCGCTTCCTTACTTATCAAGCAACTGATTGCTGCACTGTAGTTTTTTTACTCTTATAGATCTGATATCCAAACCATACTGCAACCAATGCCATTCCGGCACGAGTAACGACCATCGGAATGATAGAGCTCGCCTCTAAAAGACCTAATACTCCTGATATGACAAAAGTAACCATTAACTGCATGAAGCCTAATAACGCAGCAGCGGTACCTCTTCCCTCTTTAAAGGGAGATAAGGCATGTGCTGAAGTAATAGGAAAAAGGATTCCGATAGCCAGCAGTGATAAATATAACAGGGCTATTTCCAGGGCTACAGATAGATTTTCAGCTGCGATCAGAATATGCAGCGTACATACCACCAACAGCATCAATGTGGCTCCAAATAAAAGATCAGAATTACTGATTCTCTTAATCAATCTCGGTGTCATATAAGCCGCCGTAATTAAAGCTAATGAATTAAATGCGAAGATAAAACTAAAGGTCTCACTGGAAAATCCGTGAAGTTCCATAAATAAGAACGGAGCATTTGAAATATAGATAATCAAAGAGGCAAAAGCAATACTTCCTACCATCATACTATTGATGAACTCCTTGTTGGAAATAATCATTTTCAGCTGATCTTTTAATCCTTTTTCGTCCTGCAGTTCATGATCGGGAAGACTGATTCTCGTATTTGTTTCCGGAACATATTTATACACCATAAAGAATGTAATTAATCCCATAATGCATAAGAAAGCAAATGAACTGTTCCACCCCCAATATTTTAGAAATACACTTCCCAATAATGGTGCAACAATTGGTGCAATACCACTGATTTGAGATTGTTGGGCGAAAATAGTTACGGATTTTTGTTTATCATAAAGATCAATAATAATGGCTCTTCCGATCACAATTCCTGCACTTCCTCCAAATGCCTGTAAGAAGCGCATCGCCCATAAAACATAAATATCTGAGGTAAAATAGATGGCTGTTGCTCCTATAATAAAAAGGAAAAGCCCGCAATACAACATCGGCTTACGTCCTGTTTTGTCTGATAAAGGGCCCCATAATAATTGCCCGATGGCAAATCCTGCAAAGAAAACCGAAATGGAGATCTGGATGTGCCCGATGTCGGTTTTAAAAATTTCAGCCATGCTTGGGAAAGCAGGAAGATAAAGATCTATACTTAAGGATTCTAACGTGTTGAGTAATGCTAAAATAAACACTACGATACCTAACTTCTTCATAAATTGTAAGCCTTCACAGGCGGTTTTTTTTCAGTGTGCAAAAATGCCTTAAAAAGTAAATGATTACAATAAAAGAACTGAAGGAAGTATAGGACAAAATGAAGATTAAAATACTATAACAAATGAAAATTGTGAATTTAAAGCCTTTCTAATTGTAAATATTGAAGATTGTTATTTTTCATTATTCTTAAAGCTTTCAGGATTTTGACCTGAATGTTTCTTAAAAAACCTTGAAAAATATGAAGCATCGTTAAAACCAAGTTTAAAAGCAATCTCTTTTACCGTAAGTGCTCCAAAGCTCAGTTCTCTTTTGGCTTCCAGGATTAGCCGTTGGTTGATCATTCTTTTCACCGTTGTCCCTCTTAAAAGGCGTACAATATCATTCAGGTGATGGGTACTTATCTTTAGCTTTTCAGCATAAAAAGCCGTTTCCTTGTGTAATATATAATTTTTTTCGATGAGTGCTATCAAGTCTTGAACACGTTGACGGTCATTCAATAAAGGTTCTTGTGGATTAATCTGTTCTCCAATGATGATACAGAATGCTTTCAGATAAGCCTTTAAAGTTCAGTCCTTGCTGTTCCTTTGTATTCCTGCTCAATAAGTGATATAAGTGTACTGCAGGTTTTTTCATTGTTAAGATCTAAAAAAAACGGAAGCTCTCCTCCTGTGAGTACGGATTCAATATCGCAGGCTTCATTAAAAATTTCACGGCTTATTGCCATGGCGTAGCCCTCCTCGCCTTCTACTTTCATATTGAATGCCTGGCCTGGTGCGATAATACAGATCTGATTGTTCTCAAGTTTGTAACTTTCAAAATCCAGCTCTAAACGGCTATTTTCATAGACTTCTTTGAACCAGATGATTTCAAAAAAATTATGCCTGTGAACATCATGAAAATTCTCAGGGCCTGCTGCACTCAATGTACTCATCTGAAATTCTTCAGACGTAAGATGATGCATCGGTATTTCTTTTTCTAGTGTAATCATCACTGTCTTCTTAAAATAGGTAAGCTATAAACAAAAACCACAGCAAAAAAAGTGCTGCGGTTTTCTACAATATTTAAAATTAAATAAATTTTATCCGTTCTGGTTTCCTAAAAAGGCGTCCCATCCCTGAGCAGTAAGAGCAACTAATTGGTTTGATCCTCTTGCTACCATAAAGTTTCCTTCTTCTTTTTCAACCGCATGGCCGATAATGGTAAAATCCGGATGGTTTTTCATTTTATCAAAATCATTTGGAGAAATGGTGAACAGCAATTCATAATCTTCGCCGCCGCTTAAAGCAGTCACTACAGGGTTTAAGTTCATTTCATCTGCTGTAGAGATCGTAAGGTTATCCAATGGAACTTTTTCTTCATACAGTCTGAATCCTACTTTAGACTGATCTGAAAGGTGAAGGATTTCCGAAGCCAGCCCGTCAGAAATATCAATCATAGAAGTTGGTTTAATATCCAGTTCTTCTAAAATCGTTTTAACGTCTGTTCTTGCTTCAGGTTTCAGCTGTCTTTCCAGAATATAGTCATACCCTTCCATTTCAGGTTGCATATTTGGATTTGCCAGGTAAACGGCATGCTCTCTTTCCAGAATCTGTAATCCCATGTATGCACCCCCTAAATCACCGGTCACTACAAGAAGATCATTTGGTTTTGCACCACTTCTCTTCACAATATTTTCATCAGTTTCAATTCCTACAGCAGTAATGCTCATTACTAATCCTGCGTTGGAACTTGTAGTATCTCCACCAATAAGGTCTACTTTATATCTCGCACATGCTGCTTGAATTCCCGCATAGATTTCTTCTAAAGCTTCCACCGGAAAGCGGTTAGAAACAGCAAGAGTAACCAAAATTTGCGTAGGAACCGCATTCATGGCAGCAATATCACTTAGGTTTACGACTACCGCTTTATACCCTAAATGCTTTAATGGAACGTATCCTAAATTAAAATGTACCCCTTCCGCCAGCACATCTGTAGTAAGAACTACTTTTTTATTGCCAGGGTTAACCACTGCCGCATCATCTCCTACTCCAAGCTCCGAAGACTCATTGGATAAAGGAAAGTGTTCTGTTAAATGCTTAATCAGACCGAATTCTCCTAATTTTGAAATGGGCGTCAGCTCCTGTGATTTATCTTCAAACATGATTTTTTGTATTAATGTTCAATGTAAAAAGTATGAATGATTTAAAAATTACTTCTCAAACTTTAAACCTTGAACTTTGAATTATTTTGTAAATTCTGCCGGATCAATATTGTGTGGATGGAAAGGAAGCTTTTTGAAGTCTTCTTTTGATAACACCACTGTTTCTGAGCTTTTGTATTTATTCATTGCTTCCACTACATCATCTGGTGGAGTGGTCATTTTTCTCAACATCATATCGATCCATACGCCTGTTGCCTCTGCAGTTGCACAGTGCATCCCGTCCGGAGTATAAAATTTATGTACGAAACGGTAGATAGAAGAATCATCAGAACATCCGTCTATTTCTACACTTACAATAACTATCTGGTCAGCATAGATCTCCTTGAAGAAAGAGTATCTTTCGTGTAGGATAACAGGACCGATTCCCCATCTGCTTAATTGGGTAACTCCCATTTTTTCCTTGGTCATAAAGGCCATTCTGGCTTGTGCACAGTATTGTACATATGATGAATTGGCTAAGTGTTTGTTGGCGTCAAGGTCGCTCCAACGTACTTCAAATTTATGGTAGAAAATCATACTGAAATCGTTTTTGGTATAATTAAAAATTATAATCTTCAAAAATACTCAAATAAGATGGTTTATAAAAATTGTACTTTTGAAAAAATAATCTTCAGCATAGGATTACATAGACATGAAACAGATCATCATTATCGGAGGCGGTGCTGCAGGCTTTTTCTGCGCATCTAACCTCGACGAAAAAAAATACAGAATTACAATTTTAGAACAGAACTCGGATGTCCTTCAGAAAGTTAAAATTTCCGGAGGCGGACGATGTAATGTTACTCATGCCTGCTTTGACCCAAGAGAATTGGTACAGTTCTACCCTCGTGGAAACAAAGAATTACTGAGCGTATTTTCTAAATTCCAGCCAGGAGACACGATGGAATGGTTTGATCAGCGTAATGTTCCTTTGAAAATAGAAAATGACAACAGGACTTTTCCTGAAAGCAATTCTTCACAAACGATCATCAATACATTTTTGAATGAAGCTCAAAAGAAAAATGTAATAGTACAAACAAAATGCACTGTAAAAGAAATTGTGAAACAGGAGGAAAAATATCTTGTAAAAACCAATTCCGGTGATTTTGAGGCAGATTATATCGTATATACTACCGGGAGTTCGCCTAAATCTTTAAAAATGGTTGAAAATCTGGGTCATAAGATTGTTGATCTTGTTCCTTCTCTTTTTACATTTAATATTAAAGATGACCTTTTAAAAGACCTTCCAGGAACTAGCTTTGAAAATGCGGGTATTTCGATTCCAAAATTAAAAACCGACGAAAGCGGCCCCTTATTGATTACCCATTGGGGACTTTCCGGGCCAGCTGTCCTGAAGATCTCTGCATGGGAAGCCATTAGTCTGGCGAAAGTTAAATACAACTTTGAAATTGAAGTCAATTTTGTGTCTATAGCATTGGATGATGCGGAGGAAATTTTCCAGAACTTCAAGCAAAGTAATCCTAAAAAGACCATCGGACAATCGAAAATTTTCGATATTACGAATAGATTCTGGCAGAAGATCTTAGAGATCTCAAAAGTTGATCTCAATAAACAGGTGGCCAATGTCTCAGGAAAAGAAATGCAGAAAATCCTTGAAAATCTTTGTAAGAAAAAATTTCAGGTGACCGGAAAATCGACATTCAAAGATGAATTTGTAACCGCAGGAGGTATTGATTTAAAGGAAATTAACTTTAAAAACATGTCTTCAAAACTTCTTCCTAATTTTTATATTGCCGGAGAAGTTTTAAATATAGATGCTGTAACCGGAGGTTTTAATTTTCAGGCATGCTGGAGTGAGGGATGGCTGATTGCACAGGATTTAAATTCTCTATAACAATCACTAAAAATAAGGATAACGACACATGAAAAAATTAATATTTCTACTATTTACGCTTGGGTTCACATTATGTTTTTCTCAGGTAAAACAAGACCGGGCAGAATCCCCTGTAAAAGATTACACTAATAAAGCAGATATAAGACCCGAATTTCCAGGAGGAATTGCTGTATTCAGAACACTCATTATGAGTAAATTAAATTTAGCATCATTACAGACTCAGCAAACTCAGAGGTACGGTTTCTAATTGATTCCAAGGGAGAACTGAGCTCTGTGACGGCAAACGGAGAGCAGGAAAGCTTTAATAAAGAATTGATACGGGTCATCAATACCATAAACAAAAAATGGGAGCCCGCAGTTTATAAAAACAAACCTGTGGACTATTGGTATACTCTTCCAATGTCGATAAATTTTGATTAAAACATAGGTATGCTTTCAGTCAAAAGAAATATCACATTTTTAAAGATCCTTCTCATCATAGGGTTTGTGTATTTCTTTTGGCTGATGCTTACCATTACGCTGGAATATATTCCAATTAATCCCAATGTCAGCTTTCTAATGATTAAGCAGACTGAAGTGGAAAAAAGACCTGAATATCTCTATTTCTTCTATACCCATGTGTATACCAGTATTTTTGTACTTCTCTCAGGATTTCTAGCTATAGTTCGGAAAGATTTTGGATTGAAAAACTTACACAGAAACATGGGAAAGGTATATATCTTTCTCATTTTACTTTTGGCTGCACCTTCTGGGATTTATATGGGATTTTTTGCCAATGGGGGAATTTTTTCAAAGATTTCATTCGTTATTCTGGGCTTTTCATGGTGGTTTTCTACTTTCAAAGCTTATCAGCTGGCCAGGCAAAAAAGATTTAAAGAACACAAGCAATGGATGTGGCGGAGTTTTGCTTTTACATTATCAGCCATCACCCTGCGAATGTGGAAGGTTATTATCGTATATTTATTTCATCCCAATCCTATGGATGTTTACCAAATCATTGCGTGGCTGGGCTGGATTCCCAATATCCTATTAATTGAATATTTAATCACAAAAAAACAGATATGAAAATTTTAAACTACACTCTTATTTCCTTGCTTACCCTTTCTTTAATAAGCTGTAAAAAGGATGGCAAGGACAATGCATCCGGAAAAGATTCACTGACTGCTAAAAAAGACTCTGTGATCATTCCGGAAGTCCATAAAGAATACTATGGAATCTACACGGGTGATTTCGCCGGCATGGAAAAAATGATTGATGACGGAGATGGTTCTGAATACGAAGAAAGTGTCTACAAAAGAATCTCCCTAAAGATCAACAGAATTACAAAAGATAGTGTGTATGGCCAAAGTATTGTGAATGGAAACCAACGTCCTATTAAAGGTATTTTTAATGAAACATCAAAAACATTTGTACTCGATGAACCCGGGAATGACAAGACAGATGGCAGATTTGAAGTGAAACTGAATGGAGACAGCTTAACCGGAAAATGGAATGCATTTAATAAAACAGCGGTAAAATCTCCTTTAAAAACCCTTAAACTTACCAAGAAAGATTTTGTTTACAATCCGAATTTTATGCTAAACCCCGACTCTAATCTGGTCGATTGGGCCAATCCTAAAGATTTTGTGGAAAAATATACAGACGGTGACGGAAAAACGGAAAATTATACCACATCAAAGAACAGAGTTGCTTCTGATGCCGTTTTTAAGCTGAATGCTTCTAAACAAAAATTGAATGAAAAAGACCTTAAGAATCTTCGAAAATTAGATCTAGAAATCATTAAAAACTCTGTATTTGCAAGACACGGCTATTCCTTTAAAAAAGAAACATACAGAAATTTCTTTGAACAGACAGATTGGTATATTCCTGTTTCAAACAATGTAGATCATGAGCTCTCTCCTTTGGAAAAAGACAATGTTGCTCTTCTAAATCGTTTTACGAAATATGCAGAGGATAAGTATGATAGTTTCGGAAGATAGAACCAAGATACATTTTTATAAAGCCTTCAATTCTTTTGAAGGCTTCATTTTTACCGCAAAATAAAGAAGCAGGCATCCTACAGCATAGCACAATATATCTATCCATGAAAAAGAATTTCCAATCACAATATACATTAGACTTCCCTCCCGGAAGCCTAATATTTCCGCAACTTTGAAATATTGGGCAATCTCTACACAACAGGAAAAAATTAAAATTCCAAGAATAAGTTTTTCATTGTTAGTTCTAAAGAAGCTCTTTACTAAAGTATAAAGAAGCATCACCACAATCACATCTCCAAGATATGCTCGTACAAAGAAAATATCCTTCAACGTTGTAGCGATAAGTACTTCAATCAGAAAGATAAAAATGGAAAGAAGAAGGTATTTCAGACTAAATTGGAATTTCATATATATTCTATTAAAAATTGGAGATACAAGTTTTCGATTATTTCAACAAATATATTATTTCTTAGCTTTAGATTTAGGATCAGGAATTGTTCTAACGTGAAATACCTTTCCATTTTTACAAAATGTCATCCCTACACGAGGATAAAAAGGTTTTTCCCTGCTCTTTTCAGTAGAATCAATACGTCTATTAGTAATTCTTACTGAATCTACATACCCCTTATATACTTTTGCCACAGAATCATGAATTTTTTGCTCAGCTCATTCTTTTGCCGCTTTATTGCATCCAAATAATGAGAATAAAGAGAGTATTAAAAATATTTTTTTCATAGTATATTTTGTGAACTTATCTTCTACTAACTAAATTCAATGATAGCTCTTGGAGTAACGTAAAAATAATAAGTTTTAGATTTCTGACAACAGAGATAAAACTGTTGATGAAATTAATCACAGCGCCTTAATTGAAATACGAATTTTTTAAAAAACACAACATAAAACACTATATTCTACCACTTTACATTTATATATTTTTTCACAATCTGTAGATTTAATTAAATATTTTTGTATATTTGGGTACAACCAAAACTAATTTATTATGAAAAAATCAAACATTCAAAAGAAAAAATTGACTAAGAGTGAATTAAAGGAAATCAACGGTGGAGTTCTTCCATTATGCTTAAGAGGCTTCTGTTATATTCCTGAAACAGGCGAGTTCGAAAGAGGTCTGGTAGCAAAAGACGGATCTTGCTGCTAAGTAAAAAATTAAACCCCAATGATCATGAAAAGCTCAACTATTCAAAAAAGAAAATTGACTAAAGGTGAATTAAGGGAAATCAACGGTGCAGGCCCTCCATACTGCCCGAAAGGCTTTTGTAAAGTTCCTGGTTTAGACAGGATGGTAAAAGGCCTTGTTGCAAAAGATGGATATTGCTGTTAAACAAAATCTTAAACAAAATTATCATGAAAAAATCAACTCCTCAAAAGAGAAAATTGACTAAAAGTGAATTAAAACAAATTCATGGTGGAGCTTCAGAAATTTGTCCTGGAACGTGTTTTTGCAATATTGACGGCGAAATGTCAATAAGAGCATGTACCGCTAAAGGAAGATGCTGTTAATAATATTCAATAGAAATCCAATGTGATCGAAGATCTTTCTCCGATCACATTTTATTAAGTGTCTCTTTCAAAAGAATACTTATATAGCAATATTCAAAATTGCTGCCTGTCAAAAAAATATATACTGATAGAACAAGACACACCTAAATTCATTAAAACTAAATCATTATGAAAAAATCAGCCCTTCAAAAAAAGAAACTTACAAAGAAAGAAATGAAAACTATTAACGGAGCCAGAATAATCTGCCCAATAGTATTCAGCTGTATAGATCATACAGGAAACGAGCAATATGGAGTCTATGGAATCCAGGATGGCCCTTGCTGCTAGTGCATCTTAGAAACCTCAACAACGAAATCAAATCCAAATAAAAAAGTCTTATGAAAACCACATCAAAACTTAAGAAAAGAAAGCTTACCAAAGCTGAGCTTAAAGAAATCAGCGGTGGCGCTAAGGCCAACTGCGCGGAAGATCTATGCAAACTTAGAGGAGTAAGCAGTCATTTTATGATTATCGGCCCTAGAGGTAAAGATGGATACTGCTGTTAAGTATTTTCAACCTTTATAAAAAGAAAAATGATTGGATTATTTCCAGTCATTTTTTTTATTTCTATCCCTAGCTTTTGTATGGATACTCCTTTAATATTGATCAATATTTCATTATTATTCTTTTTTAAATAAAACCATTTATTATATTCTTTCTTAATGATCTTTTTTGAAAGAATCACACTATTTTTTACGATTTCTATTCTTTGCTTTCGTTTTTATTTTAAGCATTTACTAAGAATATTTTACAAATTTATTATTAAAAAGCCATATTTATTACATTAAATAAAATTATGTAATGAGTTTATTACCAATTTATATTTTATTAAAAAATATAGTTTAGATTTATCAAAATAAAAAACACTTATGGAAAGTGAAATAATTATAAAAACAATGCTCAAAAATTTGCATTGAAACAATGAATATTCATTACCATATCTCTATAAAAAATTATTATGATGAAAAAATTATTTTTTTTACTAAGATATAGATTGAAAATGTTTGCAATAAATGGGCACTGCATACAAAATCAGTACAGCTTCTAAGCCTTGAAAGAGACTGATATCAATTATTATGAAAATGGATAAAGTTACTTAACCTAAAAAGGTTATCTAATTAACAGGCATATCATACTCTAAGAAAAATAATCTCAATATAAGTTTGAGATTATTCCAAATCCGAACCTTTTATTCTCAAACTTCGTGAATTTCATGAAGAAATACCTCATCATTTAAAATTCTCACTATATGGGAAAGTTTTTACAATTACTAGGATTGTTTTTTGCCGTTTTTATTTTTTCACAAGCGCCAGTAGACATAAAGATAAAAGATGCTAATGGGAATGAAAGCTTTAATGTAAGCTGCAACCACAATCTTGATGCCAATGGATGCCTTTCTCTTCACGTAGAATATCCTGTATTACGAAGAACTGCCAGTTACGAGGTCAACTCAATTCCTTATGCTCCTCCCATTCCAATGGATCAAGGAACATCTCTGAATGCCAATTATGATGATTTGTTTGCTGTACAACTGGATCTTCCTTTAAGTTCTGCTTTTTCAATCAAAATTTTGAAGCCCTTGTTGTAGGCTCTAATGGAATGGTCACATTCAATACTGATCAGCTAGGGAATATAAATTACCCTAATATACAATGGCAGAACCCAAGCCCCGACCTTTCTAAAAATTCTATTTTTGGAGTATATCATGATCTTGTCTTTTCTTCTGGAGATTCCTCAGAGATTTACTATTCCACCACCGGAAATGCTCCTTACCGAAAATTTGTAATCAATTTTTACGAAGGGAGAATAGCAGGCTGTATGGAACGATCTACTTCACAAATAGTTTTACATGAGACAACAAATATTATTGAAATTTTTGTAGACAAAAAAATGTTACCCTGTTCCACAAGAAAATTTGAAAATGCATTGATAGGGATTATTAATAATGACGGAACACTTGGATATTCACCCGCTACAAGAAACACAGGAGTATGGCAGATTCTAAAAGAAGGATGGAAATTTACCCCTCTGGGAAACAATATAGACCCTCAGGTAACATGGACGAACTCTCAGGGTCAAACAATAGGAACGGGGATACAAACCACCATTTGCCCACGCAAAATGATATCTATACGGCAAAAGTAAGTTTCGATATTTGCGGTAGTAGTAGTCTTAGTCTAACAGATGATTTTCCTGTGACATTTGATCCAACATATCCCGCTGCTAAAGACTTTACTCAAAATTTTTGTGGAAATACTCCTATTACTGTTAACTTGAATAGCTTTCAACCCAATATTACTTCCCAAAATCCCACTAATTTTAACTTTAGCTTTTATTCTACCCTACAAAACGCACAGAATGGAACAAGTGCATTGCCTTCAACTTATTCCCTTACAACCAATACTGTTTTATATGTAAGAATTCAGAATCCCAATACTCCCGAGTGTTTCAGAATAGCGAAGCTAACATTGAATTTTCAAACCAAGGACTTACTTAAAACCAAGGTCGAAATTTGTGATACCAATAATGATAATGTGGAACAAAACTATAATCTTGCTTTGCTTAATAATGAGCTTTTTCCGGCCGGAACTACAGGGACTTATCATTTAACACAAACTGATGCTCAAAACAATACCAATGCTATTACTACAGCCAACATAACATCAAACATACATATTTGGGTGAGACTTCAGGATGCAAACTGTACCTATGTGCTAGGACCTGTTAGTTTTCAGTTTAAACCAGGAGCAAATGTAAAATCGCCCATTCATTTCGACTATGCTATTTGTGATATTAATGCGGATAATAGTGAACCTTTTGATTTTGCGCTTAATATAGGGCCGCTTATCACCAATCAGCCAGGTGCTATTTTTACTACATATGGAACCTATGATGAAGCTGTTGCAGGTACGGGTTTAGGCTTAACAACAATAAAAGAAGGCATTTATCAAGTTTTTATCAGAGTACAGATTCCTAATGGATGTTTTGCTGTTGTTCCTGTTACAATGAATGTAACTTTCACAAAAATCATTGCCGACGAAAAAAATGAATACATCTGTTTTAATGGAACAGATGATATCAGCATCAATCTTGCAGCGCTTTCAACAGGTATGCTTATTTCGCCCGCTTCAGTTCCTGTTACAGAGTTTTATGATGATTATGTCTCTGCTACCACGGGATTGAATCCGATTAGTCCCAATCAAATAATTACACAGGATGGCCATCTGGTGGTGAAAACATATTTTGTTCGTTTTGAACAATCTGACGTATGCTATACTATAAGACCCATCACTGTAAACCTGGTACATCCCATTAGTTTTAAGTCTAATTTTACAGTTTGTGATCCTGACCACAATAATACTGAAACGATACAACTGTCTCAGTATTCAGATGCCATTATTGGGACGCAGAATGCTACTACTTTGTTTTATCTTACTCAGGCTGATGCGCAAAATGGGATAAATCCTGTAAATCTGTTGACTGTTACAGGAAATCAACAGATTTTTGTTAAAATTACGTCTTATAAATGCTCTGAAATTTATCCTATTCATTTTAGCCTTACAACAAATCCTGGTGTTAAATCCATGGTAAATATTTCTCTAAAAAACATTTGTGATAACAACAATGACGGATCAGAAATATACAGCTTACTGCTCGTTGAGCCTCAGATTTATAATGGATTAAATGTGACCTTTAGCTATTATCTGGATTATGATAATACAACTCATACATTTTCAAATCAGATCAATAATCCTGGACAGTTTTTGGTAACCGGAAGCGCTGTAGTGTATGTAAAAGTTGAGTTTGCAAACAGTGAATGTTTTTCGGTAGCAAAAGTCAATATACAAATGACATTTTTAGCACCTATCATTTTAAATAATGCCACATTGCGTACTTGTGATAAGAACTTTGATTTGAATGAAACATTCCAGCTAAATGATGCTGTACCTCAATTATTTATTCCATCCCAAAATACTCAGCCTCTTTCAGATATGATCATATCATACTATCTTACAAACACAGATGCTAATCTGGGAAATCCAGCTAGCCAGATTGGCAACAGTATAACCACTAATGTTTCTACATTGACTGTCTGGGTAAGATTCCAATCCAAGACCACAGGATGTTATTCTATTGCTTCAATCCAGCTGGAAACCTATTTTCCTCCAAAAGCAATTGATTCTACAATCAGTGTTTGTGATGAAAATTTGGATGGTAGTTATGAAGTTAATTTATTGAACTTTACCCATTCAATGGTAAATACTCCTAATGCCTTGAATACATTCAGCTTTTATCTCTCCCAACAGGATGCACAAAACGGCATAAATCCAATTGCTAACCCTTCTAATTACAGTACTTCGCCTTTTCCTACACAGATATGGGTTAAAGTTCAAACGATGTCCGGTTGTGACGATATTGCCCGTATCAGTTTCGTATTTGGAACTCAATTGCCGCTTCAGAATACAGGTCCATTTAAACTAAACAATGTTTGTGATGCAGGGAATGACGGAATTGAAAATGTAAATCTAGTACAATTTGAACAGCAGATGTATTCTAGTGGTAATTCTATATTCTCTTATTATTCATCTTTGGCTGATCTTAATGCAGGCATAAATGCTATTGTAAACCCATCTGTTTATTTATTTAATCAAAATACAGGACCTACTATTATCTATGTAAAAGTAAGCGCTCCTGGATATTGTTCCGAAAAAGCAGAAATACATCTATCCTTAAAACCGACTCCCCTCTTTACACTGCCTACAAAGTATATCTGCCCTGATGGCTCACTCACCTATACTGCAAATATTCCGGGATATACTATTCTCAGTTATGTTTGGAAAGATCCAAACGGAAATATTATCTCATCCTCTGCCACCGTGTCAAATATTAAATCTGTCGGGATATACAGTCTTACCATAACAACAGACAATGGCTGCTCATATACGGGAAAATTAGAATTGAAATATTATAACCTACCTGTTATTGAAGGAATTAACATTAACGGAAATAGCTGCACAGTCATTGCAACAGGAACTAAAACAATCCTTTATTCTATAGATGGATTGACATGGCAAACCAGTAATATCTTCAACAGTCTGCCAAAAGAGATTATTACTTTTTATGTAAAATATGAGGATGAAGAATGTGTGGTTAAGCGCGAAGAAGTTATTTTATTGATTGCCAACACGATTACTCCAAATGGAGATGGCCACAATGACCAATGGATTGTGAAAAATCTTCAAATTTTTGGAAACAGAATGACGAATGCTAAAATATTTGACCGTTATCAGGCTTTGATCTATGAGCAAAATACAAATACTCAAATTAATTGGGACGGAACCATTGCCGGCAGACCAGTACCAACAGCCACTTATTGGTATGTCATCACTCTCCCGACAGGGAAAGTATTTACGGGCTGGCTTCTTGTTAAAGATAGAAACTAAAAATATTATAGTTCATTCATCTTCTGAATTTTGAAACAGACATAAGAATAATAATATCCACATTGTTTCCCTATCTCTATATTTGTAAAAATCAAAAACATGAATAAGCTTGCTTTATTATTATTCTTTATTCCCTTTTCTTACTTATACAGCCAGGATACTCCTCCTTCCGGCGCTCCACCCCCTTCTGTCCCTCTGTCTCAACAAAAGATCGACCCTGAAATGGTTATCCATACAAAGGTTGATCAAAAAGCAAAAATAAAACAGAAAAATTATTGGGTCTTCTTTGATTACAGTGTTTATGATGGTGAAAAGATGCCTACCGACAATAATTTTAAATTATCTTTTGTTTCAGAAATGGACGGGTCAATATCAAGAATTGAAATTAAAAACCCTATTGATTCTAATACAAAAGGAGAGCTTATGAGATGTATGAAAAATTTCTCTATAACAAAGGCTTTTGAACCGGCCATTTTAAATGGCCAAAAAGTAAGATCACTTGTAAAATATACTGTGGTCTTTGACTTTCCTAATTCTACTTACAAATTTATAGAAGAATAAATGTTATAAAAAATGATTGGACTATCCTCCAATCATTTTTTTTATCGCGTTCAGCTTCATTAAAGCTTCAATCGGTGTTAAAGTATTGATATCAATCTTGGTAAGCTCTTCCCTGATATTCTCAAGAACCGGATCATCCAGTTGAAAGAAGGAAAGCTGCATATTTTCTTCTGTTACCCTTTTGATATTCTCTGAAGCTCCTCCATCCTGGGTTCTGCTGGCCTCAAGCGTTTTAAGGATCTCATTGGCTCTGTTGACTACTTTTGCAGGCATTCCCGCCAGTTTGGCTACATGAATACCAAAACTATGCTCACTGCCTCCCGGAACCAGCTTTCTTAGGAAAATAATATTCCCTTTGTTTTCCTGAATAGAAACATGGAAGTTCTTTACTCTTTCAAAATTCACTGTCATTTCATTCAGCTCATGATAATGGGTGGCAAATAAAGTCTTCGCTTGTGTAGTATGCTGATGAAGGTATTCTGCTATCGCCCATGCAATGGAAACTCCGTCATAAGTGGAAGTTCCACGACCAATTTCATCCAAAAGGATAAGGCTTCGTTCCGAAATATTATTCAAGATATTAGCCGCTTCATTCATTTCCACCATGAAAGTAGATTCACCGGCAGAAATATTATCCGTTGCCCCTACCCTTGTAAAGATCTTATCCAGCAGTCCAATTTCTGCATGTTTGCGGGTACAAAGCTTCCGATCTGAGCCAAAAGACATACGATCGCTGTCTGACGCAAAATCGCCGATTTACCGGCCATGTTAGGCCCTGTAACCATAATGATCTGCTGAGAATCTTTATCTAAAAAGATATCATTGGGAATATATTTTTCTCCCAAAGGAAGAGCATTTTCAATAATCGGATGTCTTGCTTCTTTCAGATCAATTGCATAGCCATCATTCAGAATAGGTTTTGTATAACTTTCAGAAACAGCTAATTCTGATAATCCTGCAGCAACATCAAGCTGTGCAATAATATTGGAATTCCCTTGGATCTGATCAATATAAACCATGGTTTCAGCACATACACTCCTATAGAGCTGACTTTCCAGAACTCCTATCTTCTCTTCAGCACCTAGAATCTGGCTTTCATATTCCTTTAATTCTTCGGTGATGTACCGCTCCGCATTCACAAGGGTCTGTTTTCTTACCCAGTCATCCGGCACTTTATCTTTATGGGTATTTCGGACTTCAATATAGTATCCGAAAACATTATTAAAATCAATTTTAAGACTTGTAATACCTGTTCTTTCAATTTCTCTCTGGCACATTTCATCTAAGAACCCACGACCTTTGTTCTGGAGATTCCTTAATCGGTCTAATTCTTCAGAAACCCCACCTTTAATTACATTTCCTTTGGCAATACTCACCGGAAGCTCTTCATTAAGATGGTTCTGCAGGAATTTGATCAGTTCTTCAAGATCAAACAGAGGCTCTAACCATGCCAATACATCTGCATGAGGATGCAATAATGCTTTGATTTTATGAATATTGATTAAACTTTGACGCAGATGCCCCAATTCCCTAGGGGATATTTTTTCTGCTGCCAGTTTCCCCATCAATCGGTCAAGATCAGAAATAGACTTTAAAAGCTGTCCTATTTCATATTTAAGATGATCGTTCTCGTTTAAGAAATCAATCAGGGAAAGTCTTCTCGCAATTTCATCTACCGATTTTAAAGGAAGAATAATCCTCCTTCTCAGCAATCTTCCTCCCATCGGAGTTGAGGTTTTATCAATAATATCTAGCAATGATTTCCCTTGCGGATTACTTGGGTAAACGATCTCCAGATTTCTTAAGGTAAAATTATCCATCATCAGATAATCTTCCTGAGGAATGATCTGCAGCTTAGTGATATGGGAAAGTAAATTATGATGAGTATCCTCTACCAGATAAGCAAAAATAGCTCCGGCTGCTGTAATAGCCAATGGATGGGTTTCTATTCCAAATCCTTTTAACGAATTCGTTTTAAAATGGTTGGTTAGCTTCTCGTAGGCAAAATTATATTGAAATGCCCAGTCTTCCAGCTTAAAGGCATTTTTATTCTTTATTTGATCAGGAATCTGTACACTTCTCTGGAAAATGATTTCACTTGGATCAAAAGTATTGACGATATGCAACAGCTTTTCAAGATTTCCCTCACTTACCAAAAACTCTCCGGTAGAAATATCTACTAAAGCGATTCCATATTTCTCTTTTTCTTTATGCAAAGAAAGCAGGAAGTTGTTTTTCTTAGAGTTTAAGACCTGATCATTGAAGGTTACTCCTGGTGTTACCAATTCCGTCACTCCTCTTTTTACAATTCCTTTGACCATTTTAGGGTCTTCCAGCTGATCGCATATAGCCACTCTCATTCCTGCTCTTACCAATTTGGGAAGATAAGAATCTATTGAATGATGTGGGAATCCTGCTAATTCAACACTGCCTTCACCATTATTCCTTTTAGTAAGAACAATTCCTAATATCTGGGAAGTCTTCACGGCATCCTGCCCAAAAGTTTCATAAAAATCTCCTACTCTGAAAAGCAAAAGGGCATCAGGGTATTTTCCCTTGATGGTATTATACTGAGTCATGAGTGGAGTTTCCTTCTTCGATTTTGCCATAGTAAAAAATGAGCCCCAAATTTAAAGAAATAAATCCATGGTTACAGAATTGTTTCATGGTTTATCCCCGAATAACTTTTCCTTATCGGGAATTAATTGTATTTTCACCATAAAATCACATCCATGGAATTTCCTGTTTTAGAAACCGAAAGACTTATCTTACGACAACTCTCTCTTCATGATACCGAAGATCTGTTTGAATATTTCTCCCAAGATGAGGTCATGGAATACTATGATCTTGAAGCCTTCAAAGTGTCTGAAGATGCACAGCGTATCATTCAACATTTCAACAGTGAGTTTGAAAAAGGAAAAGGATTCCGTTGGGCTTTACAGTTAAAATCTAATGGTAAAGTGATTGGTACATGTGGCTATCACAATTGGTACCGCGAACATTTCAGAGCAGAAGTCGGATATGAGCTGAATCCGCTTTTCTGGAAGCAGTCTTATATGAAAGAAACGCTTCTCCCCATTCTGACATACGGTTTTGAAAGCATGAGATTACATCGTGTAGATGCTTTTATTGATCCTGCCAATACCTCCTCTGAAAAGCTCTTAACTTCTCTTAATTTTCAAGAAGAAGGAACTCTTAAAGACTACTTTTTTGAAAAAGGAAAGTTTGTAGATGCTAAGATTTTTGGACTGATTAATAGATAGGCTGGGAGCCAGAAGAAGGAAGCTGGAAATTACTATTTGTCTATAAATAGGTACTTGTCATTCTAAACATCTGTAAGGATATAAAAGATTTTTCCCTCGTCAGAAATCGAAAATTCGGCGTGGCCAATCACAATGAGGCAACATTGGATATAAGAATCAAATATTTTTTATGAAATACTTAAAGTGACTTTTCGACAAGAATAACGTCCTTCTTCCCGCCTCCATCTTCCATCCCTTAAGATTAATTTCCTTTCTCCAAATGCCTTTCTACTGCTTCTGAACTCTTTTTAAATGCCCATTTTTGTTTGTAATTCACCCACTTAGCTTTAAAAATTTTACGCATAAGCTTATCAGTGTATCTCATTATGAAAACGTGATACAACATACTCGCAAATACGTTCGGTTTATTGGGAAGCGCTCTTAATGAAAGAGAAAACCCCGGTTCAAGGTATCGGTTAAAATGCCAGAATGCACCCGGAATAAAAAGAGCATCACCATGTTCCATAAAAATTTCATATCCTTTTGCATACTTCAGTGCCGGAAATTTTTCATAATCAGGATTCTCATAATCTACATCATAGATGGTATGAACAGATAATGGAACTTTATACAAAAACGGAGATTGCTTCTGATCGAATAACAATATTCTCTTTTTCCCTTCGAAATGGATATGCATAAAATCTCCCAAATCCACATCATAATGCATTAATACATGCGCCTCACTCCCTCCAAAGAATAAAGTAGGAAGTCTTTTGAAAAATTTAATTCCCAAATCAGGATAGGTAAAGTTTTTTAGAAGCTCCGGAAGCCTGTCTGTAATAATATAAAAGAAGATCCTAAGATCTGAAGGTTTACTTTTTATCGTATCAATATAATCCTTCATCTTCATATTCGCTACCGGAGCATCAGAACTCTTAGCGGCATCAGCAGGCTTATTATCGTACAGAGGAACTTCCTGATCGCCCGCTTTATCCCGGATATAAGCCAGATTCCATAGATCAAAAGCATCCCAACGACTCGCAAAATTCTTGATTAAAAGAGGCTTGTGCTTTTTGAAATAATTTTTCTGAAAATCTTCCTTACTGATATCATCAACAATATCTACGTTTTCGAGGATCATGTACTTTGTATTTAATGCGAAATAAAAATAGTGTTTTTTTGAAAACTGAAAAAATTAAGATAAAAAGGTTGAAAGCTGGGAGCGGGAGGCTGGAAGTTCCTATTCGCCTGTAAACATCTATATATCATTCAATAAAAATTTATTTATAAACAACTTAAACAACTTAAACGGCTTCCCCGGCTTCCATAATTTCCCTTTCCAGTCTCAGACATCCTTACTTTATTAGCAGAGCTCAGATGAAAAATTTATATTTGTGATATTAAGCGAATTTATGAGAGTATACAACACGAAACATTTCCTTAAGATCCTTTTCAGCTTACACAAGAGCGATACCCTGAAGATTCTTTTCCCTAGTATGATTATGGTGGGATTATACTCTTGGGGAATTCAATATTTGGAAGTGGGATATTTTCATCTTACTGCAAAATCAGGAATCAGTAATGTGGGCATGATTCATTCCTTATTGGGATTTGTACTCTCTCTTTTATTGGTTTTTCGTACCAATACAGCGTATGACAGATGGTGGGAAGGAAGAAAACTTTGGGGAAAACTGGTGAATGATACCCGAAACTTTGCCATAAAGATGAATACCATTCTTGGAGATAACCGCCAAGATGCGGAACAGATCTCAAGATATTTAAAATATTTCCCGCACTTCTTAGCTAAACATCTTTCCAAAGAATCTACTCGTCTGGCATTGGATGAAGATTATTCTGAAATTGAAAAAACATTAAAAAATCATGGACCAAGCGAAATCGTGATTCTTTTAAGCCATAAACTGAACCAATTAAAAAAAGAAGGAAAAATTTCAGAGATCGAAATGCTTTATTTAGACACTCAACTTTCCGGCTTCCTGGAAGTATGTGGTGGCTGTGAAAGAATTAAGAACACTCCTATTCCTTATTCTTACTCTTCATTTATTAAAAAGTTCATCATTTTATACGTACTTGCTCTTCCTATTGCTTACGTTATCACCATCGGGCTTTTTATGATTCCGCTTACGGTTTTTGTATATTATGTATTGATGAGCCTTGAAATGATTGCTGAAGAAATTGAAGATCCTTTTAACAATGATGAGAATGACATCCCAATGGAAACGATCGCCCAGAATATTGAGAAAAATGTTCACCAGATTATGAGCAAAAAATAAAAAATCAACCTTTTAAAGGTTGATTTCTTTGAGTTCGCCGTCTGCTTTTATTTCGACAAATTTACTTTCCCTGTTCGCAGCGTCATATCCATAAAAGAAAGTGCTGTATATCGGAGTAGAATACAGATAAGCTCCATACCCATTATAAGCATCTGAAGTTCCTGTTTGCTGCTGGTAACTTGCAGTAGCTGTAAAGTTTACAATGGTTTCAAGATAATACTTCCCAGGTTTCAATTTTTCAAATTTAAATCGCCCATGATCATCTGTTAAGGCTTCTACTCTGTATTTAAAAGCTTCCTCAGACATATAAACGGTAGTCTTTTTATTTTCATACTTCTTTCTCATGCTATAAAACTCTTCAAAATAAGGAGTTACAGGAAAAAGCATAATAACGGTTCCTTTCGGAGCATAATGTTTTTGCCCAAGAAGAGGTTTGATTCCCCAATTATTTTTTTGCTTGGTAGAAGCTACGCCTTCAATCGTTGAATTTCCGAACGCCAGCATATCACGAGCCAGCTTTTTATCAAAGAAAGCTTGAGGATAATAGGTGTTCTGTGCTTGTGAATGCAGAAAAGCAAACAACAGTATAAATAAAGTAAGTAATTTTTTCATAGTATATTTTTGAATCAAATATAAGTATTTTACTATTTTTGAAATAAAAATAGCTATGAAATACATTTTTCTATTGTTTTTCTCTGCTTCTACCATGATCTTGGCGCAGAAACCTTGTGGATATAAAGACGGATTACAGGAAGGAACCTGCAAAGAGTTCTATGACAACGGACAGGTAAAGAATGTCATTGAATGGAAGAAAGGAAAAAAAGAAGGGGATGCTGTTTTTTACCATGATAATGGAAAAGTAAATGCAAAGGGTGAATTCAAAAAAGACTTCAAAGTAAAAGAATGGTCTTATTACGATAAAAATGGCACCCTTACCGCTAAGGAAGCTTATAGAAATGGAGACAAAAACATTTATGACAATAGTTTTACCGGTACCTTCTATTCTCCCAAAGGAGTTGTGGAAGAAGTTTCCAACTATAAATTTGCAAAGCTGCATGGAGAAACCAAACTTTTTCATGAAGATGGAAAATCAGTAAAGCAGATCGGAACCTATGAAAACGGACTTGCTACCGGAAAATGGAAAGCATTTTATCCATCGGGAAAGGTACAGCGTGAAACAGAATTTGTCAATGACAAATGGAATGGCAACAGAATCCATTACCGTGAAGACGGCAGCATTGAAAAAACCGAGGTCTATAAAGACGGAAAATTAATCTCAACAAAATAATACAATTGGTACAGAAACTAAAACTGGAGGAACTAAACAGAATAGATGTAGAAACATTTAAGAAAGTTGAAAAAATTCCGTTGGTCATCATTTTAGATAATATCAGAAGTATGCACAATGTAGGTGCAGCCTTCAGAACGGCAGATGCCTTCTTAATTGAAAAAATAATCCTTTGCGGAATTACTCCGCAACCACCTCACCGTGAAATTCACAAAGCGGCATTAGGGGCTACGGAAAGCGTAGATTGGTCTCACGAAGAAGACACTAATAATGCTATCTCTGATTTGAAAAGCAAAGGATATGAGATCATTGGAATTGAGCAGACTACCGGGAGTCAAATGATTACAGATTTTACAATTGACAAATCAAAAAAATATGCCCTTATTCTAGGCAATGAAGTAGAAGGTATCAGTGATGAGGTACTCCCTAATGTTGATGTATTCTTAGAAATTCCACAACTTGGAACCAAGCATTCTCTTAATGTAAGTGTATGTGGTGGAATTGTGATGTGGGAGTTTGCAAAAGCCCTAAAATAAAAAAACTGCATATGTCATTAGTAGACAGTGCAGTTTGAAATAAATCTAATAAAAAGTAAAAATGAAAGGCGACAAAGGTACTTTTTTTTTATTTACAAACAAATTTTAACGGCACTTTTTTTGTTTTAACTTAAAAAAAGTCGCGTTTTCAGAAAAAGTTTCGTTTAATTTTTTATAAATTAGCACAATGTTTATCAAGGACTATATCTCAAAAGATTTCCCATGCTTTAACCTGTCGGACTCTATAGAATCGGCAAGAAATACATTGGATGATTTCGGATATTCTCATATTTTCATCAAAAAATCCCATCACTTTTATGGAGCCCTTGCTAAGGACTTTTTATATGAAGAAGATGGTGGAACTTTGAAGGATCTTGAGCATCAAATCGAGAGATTTGCCATTCTGGATGATCATAATATCATGGATAGTATCCGCCTGTTTTATACATTCAATACCAATGTGATCCCAGTGATCAACAAGAGTGAAAAGTATTTGGGCTATATTACCTGTGATGATATCTTCCAGGATCTTTCCCGTTATCCGTTATTTTCAGAATCTGGAGCGATTCTTACGGTAGAAGCTCCTGCCAGAAAGTACTCCATGACGGAAATCGCTAATATTGTGGAAAGCAATAATTCGAAATTTTATGGCGGATTCATTAGCTTTATGTCTGATGAGGTAATTCATGTTACCATCAAGATTAGCAATGAAAATTTAGCCTCGATAGACTCAACTTTTGACCGGTACGACTACAGAATTGTTGAAAAATATTATTCTGATGAGAAATCCGATCTCTTTAAAGACCGATTCGGTTTTTTCCAAAAATTTATAGAAATATAACATGAAGGCAGCCATATATTCTCAGAAAAAAGATCTTGATACTTTTTTATATTTAAGCAAGTTTATCTCTGAACTTGAAACCAGAGGTGTAAAATCTGTTCTGTATGATGAAATGGCTGAAGCACTTCAGTTTTCGAAAATTTTCGAGACTTTCAACAATAAGCAGGATCTTGTGGATAAAGAAGTGGATCTTTTCTTCACCTTTGGTGGCGATGGAACCATTGTAAATTCTCTTACCTTCATCGAAGATCTTGAAATTCCTGTAGTTGGGGTAAATACCGGAAGATTAGGATTCCTGGCCTTTTTTACAAAAGAAGAAGCTTTTAAAGAGCTGGATGCCATCTTAAAAGGAGATGTAAAAACTAGCCGTCGTTCAGTAATCCAAGTGGTTTCTCCAAACCTGGAGGGATTTTTCCCATATGCATTAAATGATGTCACTGTATCCCGAAAGGAAACAACCTCTATGATTACGGTGGATTCTTATATTAACAATGAATTTCTAAATGTATTCTGGGGCGATGGGGTTATTATCTCCACTCCAACAGGATCTACAGCTTATTCTTTAAGCTGTGGCGGGCCAATTATTTCTCCTAATAACGAAAACTTTGTCATCACCCCTATCGCACCTCACAATCTTAATGTGAGACCTTTAGTCGTTAATGATAAAGTAGAAATCAAATTTAGAGTAGAAAGCAGAGTACCACAATACTCATTGTCTCTAGACTCCAGATTAATTCATATCGAAACCGATAAGGAGATTATCATCAGGAAAGCAGATTTTCAGCTTCTTTTGGTACAGCCCAATAATTTAAGCTTCTACGAAACCATCCGTCAGAAGCTACTTTGGGGGCGTGACAAAAGAAATTAATGATTTCTTAAAAATGATTACCTTTACACGAAAATAAACACCTAATAAATTTATAATAAAAAGTAAAACATGAGCAGAATTTTTCCGGCAGGAGTTGCCACAGGTCAGCTAGTTACTGATATTTTTCAGTATGCTAAAGAAAACAAGTTTGCATTACCTGCAGTAAACGTAATTGGATCAAGCAATGTAAACGCGGTGATGGAAACTGCAGCGAAATTGAACTCTCCTGTAATTATTCAGTTTTCAAATGGTGGAGCTGCTTTCAATGCAGGGAAAGGATTAAGCAATGACGGACAAAAGTCTGCAATTTTAGGAGCTATCGCAGGTGCTAAACACATTCATACACTTGCTGAAGCTTACGGAGCAACCGTAATTCTTCACACAGACCACTGTGCAAAGAAATTATTGCCTTGGATCGACGGATTAATGGATGCTAACGAAGAGTTCTTCAAGCAAACAGGAAAATCTCTTTACTCTTCTCACATGTTAGACCTTTCTGAAGAACCTTTAGAAGAAACATTGAAATTTCAGCTAAATATTTTGAAAGAATGGCTAAACTTCAGATGACTCTTGAAGTAGAAATCGGAGTAACTGGTGGTGAAGAAGATGGTGTTGACAACTCAGACGTTGATAACTCTAAATTATATACTCAGCCTGAAGATGTAGCGTATACCTATGAAAAATTAAAAGCTATTTCTGATAACTTTACGATTGCAGCTGCATTCGGTAACGTACACGGAGTTTACAAACCAGGAAATGTGGTTCTTACTCCAAAAATCCTAGACAACTCTCAGAAATATGTTCAGGAGAAATTCGGAACTGCTGATAAGCCGATTAACTTTGTATTCCACGGAGGTTCAGGATCTACTTTGGAAGAAATCAGAGAAGCGATCGACTATGGAGTAATCAAAATGAATATCGATACTGACCTTCAGTTTGCATACACAGAGGGCGTTAGAGATTATATGGTAAACAATATTGATTATTTAAGAGCTCAAATCGGAAACCCTGAAGGAGAAGAAAAGCCTAACAAAAAATTCTATGACCCAAGAGTTTGGGTAAGAAAAGGTGAGGAAACTTTCTCTACAAGATTAGTACAAGCATTTGAAGATTTAAATAACGTAAATACTTTAAAATAAGAACTGTACATTTGTACCAATGTAAAGAGTATTTCATAAGGAGTACATTCACATTGGTACATTTTACATTTATACATTAATACAATTAAAAATGGCATTCGACTGGTTTAAAAGAAAAGCAAAAAACATTACCACCTCTACTGATGAGAAAAAGGACGTTCCCAAAGGTCTTTGGCATCAGACTCCATCCGGAAAAGTTGTGGAACATGATGAATTAAAGAGAAATAACTATGTTTCTCCTGAAGATGGATTTCATGTAAGAATAGGAAGTGCGGAATTTTTTGACATCCTTTTTGACGGTGGTAAATTTACCGAACTGGATGCCAATGTTGAAAGTATTGATATCTTGAACTTTAAGGATACAAAGCCTTATAAAGATCGTTTAAAAGAAGTAAAAGCAAAAACTAAACTTACAGACTCTATCAGAAATGCTGTAGGAACCGTAAAAGGAACTGAAATGGTAGTTTCTTGTATGGATTTCGCTTTTATTGGGGGATCTTTAGGTTCTGTAATGGGTGAAAAAATCAAAAGAGCGATTGATTATTGTATCAAGAACAAACTTCCGTATATGATTATCTGTCAGTCCGGAGGAGCTAGAATGCAGGAAGCAACTTATTCTTTGATGCAGTTAGCTAAGGTACAGGCTAAATTGGCTCAGCTTTCAGAAGCGGGTCTTTTATACATCGCTTACCTTTGTGACCCAACTTTTGGTGGAATTACAGCATCTTTCGCGATGACTGCTGATATCATCATGGCTGAACCGGGTGCATTAATCGGTTTTGCAGGGCCAAGAGTAATCCGTGAAACCATCGGTAGAGACTTACCGGAAGGATTCCAGACCTCTGAATTCCTACAAGAAAAAGGATTTGTGGACTTCATTGTAAAAAGAACTGAAATTCAGGATACTGTTGCTAAAACCGTTAATTTATTAGCTGCAAAAGCATAATTCTGTAACAAAAACAATACAATCTCTCTCTAATTAGGGAGAGATTTTTATTTATGAGGACTTTTAAGATATTTTTCAATACCATCCGGAGTATGAGCTTTAAAAAGATCATTCGTCTTTTATCGCTTGTTCTTCCCCATCCTCTTTTTGCCATACTGAGCTTTCATGCTACAGCTAAGGCATATACCATTGCACAGGCAAAATTTCCTAAAACAGCGTCTAACAATGGGATAGGAAATGCATTCAGACATGCACTCTGGTGCTGTTTCATCATGATGTATTGCAGCAAGGTTTCTTCCCCTAAAAAAGCATTGGGTTTCTGTAAAAGAATGACAGATATGCACGAAGAACTTTTCCCCAATCAACCCTTGGAAACCAAAATGGATCTCCACAACAACAAATTCGGAATGGATTATTTTATGGAACTATTACCAGGAATTCACCGCCAATTTTTTGAAAAAAGCTTTTTTGTAGACGGATTAGTAAAAAAGATGGATGATGCCAAGGTATTGAAAAATCTAGATGATGATTTTGAAGGACACCTTGTTTACCTGGAAGATTAATTAAATATATTTTATTTTTAACGCTAAGAATACGCAAAGAAGTTATAAAACTTTATACATATTTTTTGAGCGCAAGGGCATTTCATTCAGCAAGGGAATCTAATTAGTGTCCTCTGCTAAGTGTTAACGCCACTGCGAACGAAAAATATACATCTTCCTATAAAAATCTTTGCGAACATCGCGTTAAAACAAATGATTTTCAATAGCTTGAGACTGTTATCAAAAGAATCCTTCTCACTTCTCAAAAACTTAAGTGTTTAATTCTTTTGTAACTTTTGTGGTTTAAAGTATTTTTGATAAGTTTAAACAATTAAATCAATCGAATGGTTCTCAGCAGAATTTGGTCGGCTTTTATTATCATCGCCATTGCCATTGCCAGTATAAAATACATCTCGTCAAGCAATTACAAAACGATTTTCAACGACATGGTTGTTGGAAAAGGTGGTGATACGGTCAAGATTGCGACTCAGCCTATGACTGTCCTTTCTCCGGTGGTGAAAGACAGCCTGATGAAGAAAAACGATTTTGCTGATAGTAGAATTCACTATAAAACAGATTCTTTAAAGCAAAATGTAAAGGTTTACCGCGTTCAGGAAGCTGATGGCGTTATCGGAACCTCTGAAACCGCTGTAAAAATATGCATTGGCTTGATTGGAATTATGACTCTTTTTATGGGATTCATGAGTATTGCTGAAAAAGCGGGCGGAATCAATCTTTTAAGCCGATTCATTCAACCTTTCTTTTCTAAATTATTTCCTGATATTCCTAAAAATCACCCGGCATTCGGGCATATGCTGATGAATTTCAGCGCCAATCTTCTGGGATTGGATAATGCAGCTACTCCATTTGGATTGAAAGCGATGGAAAGTCTTCAGACTTTAAATCCTAATAAAGATACTGCCAGCAATTCACAAATCATGTTTCTGTGTCTTCACGCAGGAGGAATGACACTTATTCCGGTATCTATTATTGCGATCAGGGCATCAATGGGCTCTAAAACTCCTACCGATATCTTTCTGCCTTGTATGATTGCAACTTTTGCAGCAACTTTAGCAGCTATGATTATTGTTTCTTTATACCAAAAGATCAATCTTCTCCGCCCTGTAGTGATTGCTTACGTAGGAGGAATTTCTGCTATTATCGGATTATTAGTGGTCTATCTTGTACATTTGAGCAAGGACGAACTTGATGATTTTAGTAAGGTATTAAGTAATGGTCTTATTCTCTTTATTTTCCTAGCGATCGTACTTGGAGCGGTTTATAAAAAGATCAACGTTTTTGATGCCTTTATTGAAGGCGCTAAAGAAGGATTTACAACCTGTGTAAAGATTATTCCTTACCTCGTTGGAATGCTGATCGCTATTTCTCTTTTAAGAACTTCCGGAGTTTTCGATGTTCTCATTGACGGGATGAAATGGGTTGCCTATACAGCTAACCTTGACCCAAGATTCGTTGATGGACTTCCCACAGCATTAATCAAACCTTTATCCGGTTCCGGAGCCAGAGGAATGATGGTAGACACCATGGCAACTTTCGGAGCAGATAGCTTTCAGGGTAAATTAGCTGCCGTTCTTCAGGGAAGCTCAGACACGACATTCTATGTGATTGCGGTATACTTTGGTGCCGTAGCCATAAAGAATACAAGATACACGGTGATTGCTATGCTTTGGCAGATTTGGTGGGTATTATTACCTCTATTGCTTTAGCGTACCTTTTCTTTGCTTAATCTAGTTGCTGGTTTGTCGGTTGCTAGTTCTTACTGCTAAAAATGATATATGAGCTACAATAAACTTGATATTTATAACATTGCTTTTGAGTTGTTTGTTGAAACGCATCAATTGTCATTACAACTACCAAAGTATGAATTATATGAGCTTGGCAGTCAATTAAGACGCTCGGCAGACTCAGTTGTTACAAATATTGCAGAAGGCTATGGAAGAAATAATTACAAAGGAGACTTCATCAGATTCCTTACTTATTCTCAGGCAAGTTGTGATGAAACGGTATGTCATTTATCAAAAATAACAAGACTTTACCCGGAATTAAGCCAAGAATTTAAAGACAAATCAGAACAATATAAATTATTAGGAGGAAAAATAAATAATTTTATAAAATACGTTCAGCTAAGCTGGCGCACATAACTCAGCAACTAGCAACTAGCGGCAAAACTACCCATTATGATTACAGATAAAGAATTTACCCTAAGACTCATCCGCCAGCTAAGCCAGGCATTAGAAAAACTGATCCTTGATAAGCCTGAAGAAAGCTTACTACAGAAAGAGTTGGATTTTGATACTCTGATGAGAGATATTTTCAAAATGAATTTTACGGAAGTATCTTCAATGACTAAAGAAGAAATGATTGCCCTTGTCAATGAAAGACAGGAAAGGGATCATAAAGACTATTACGAAATGCTTGGAAACCTTTTCTACTTCAAGGGCAGAGAAGATCAAAATAAAGATTTTCAGGATAAGGCTAAAACGTTCTATGAGCTGTACTTACAGACCAGTGGAATTTTTGCCCTCCCAATTATTAACAGAATCAATGAATTAAAAAAAGCACTTGAATAAAGTGCTTTTGTATTTTTAGAATGTAATTTTATAAGTTCCACTGGAAGATACATTGGCTTTTTCAGCTTTTACATATTTCTTCACCCAGCTAACAGATGTAGATGATACACAAGGATCTGAAACTCCTCCTGCTCTTCTTGCTGACACTACGTTTCCTGCTTTATCTACCGTATAAGCAATCGTAATAGATCCACTGGCTGTACAGCTGTGAGATGGCTGTGCTCCTCCTCTTCCCATTGTTCCGGGAATATATCCTACCAGTTTTCTATCAATTCCTACTTTACTGTCACCATTTCCTTCACCTCCTAGCGGATCTCCTGCATTACCAGATCCATTTCCATCACCCTGTCCACCAGGTTTCTGTCCTTTTCCGCCAATAAACTTACCAATAGCGGCATTTCCTTGTCCGTCACCGTTTCCAGTCTTTGAATTGGCTTTTGCAGCTCCAGATTTTTTAGTATTCTTAGCTGTACTTGTATTTGTAGCTGCTTTTTTCTCTGCTTTTTTAGATTCCTCTTTTTTAGGAACTGTATTTTTTGAATTATTTCCAGTAATCACTTTTTCCTTCGCTTCTACTTTCTTTGGCTCGGGTTTCACTACCGGTTCAGGCTTTATTTCTGTTTTTGTTTCAGGAACTGGAACTTCTACAGGTTCCGGTGTTACGACTTCTGTCTCAGCAGCCAGACTTCCTGGTTGTTCCGCGGGTTCTTCAGCACCATTCCCGTTTCTGTTGTCTCCAAAGTTCACTAACATGGTAGTCACTACTTCGGGTTCTTTATCCAGCTCTGGTTTTAATTTATAATAAAAAACAAAAAGCAAAATGGCAGCCCAAATCAGGACAGAGAGTAATGCACTCTTTATCCGGTCTCGGTTTTCCTCGTTTCTGTTTGTAGTGTAGCTTCTCATCTTAAAAAATGATTCTTAGCATTTATTTATCCTTAACCGTTGCAATAGCAATGTTAAATTTATGTTTTTCAGCAATTTCCATAACGAAAACAACATCTTTGTGCATGGTATTTTCATCAGCTCTGATTGTGAAAGATTTATTAGTCTGCCCTGATAATTTATCTGCAATGATCTGCTCAAGTTCTCCTTTATTTACAGGATTATCATCCACAAAATAAGATCCGTCCGGCTTAATACTTACCACAACAGGGTTGGGAATATTATCTTCAACGGCTCCGGCTTTGGCAAATTCACCTCTATAGCACTTTGATTGGCTGCAGACGATGTAATCATAAAGAAAATCAGCATCAACAGGATAACATCTGTCATCGCTGCTAAACTGAATTCCGGATTTGCTTTATTTCTTCTCTGAATTTTCATCTTAAGAAAGATTTATAAAGGTTTGTTGATAAGGTCTAAAAATTCTCCTGACATATTCTGAGCCTTCAATACAAATTTATCAATTCTCGTTAAAAGAATGTTGTAACAGAAGTTAGCAGGAATTGCTACAGCAAGACCTACAGCAGTCTGCCCTAATGCCGTATAGATACCTTCTGAAAGTGTTTTCGGAGAGAAAGAACCTGTTGCATGTGATAGATTAAAGAAGGCAATAATCATCCCGATTACCGTTCCCAAAAGACCTAACATTGGTGCAATACTGGGTACTACAGCCAAAAGATTCAGGTTTTTCTCCATATTGGCCACTTCTACCTGAGCCTGCGATTCCATCGCACTTACGATATCAGAAACAGGACGGCCAAGCCTTGAGATCCCTTTTTCAAGAATTCTTCCTTCCGGAGAGTTCTGTGTTTTACAATAATCAGCAGCAGCTTCTATTTTTCCTGCCTTAATAAAGTCTTCAATATTATTCATGAAGTTAGAATCCGTCTTTGAAGTCAGTCTTTTAATAAAGAAAAATCTTTCAAAAAACAGATATAGGGAAAATACTCCAAGTAATAATACGGTCATCATCACTATTTTAGCGAAGGCTCCTCCATGGAACATGATTTTCCAGAATGAAAATTCTAAATTGTCTGCGGCAACTGCAGGTGTAGTGATTTGTGCAAATAAAATCTGAGAAAGTTCCGTTAACAGCATTAAATGTGAATTTTATTAAAGTTTCAACGACAAATGTAGTGGAATATTATGAATTGCTCTCTTAAAAATTGCTTAAAAACAACTTAAAGTTTGTTATTATGTGTCAACAACAAATTTCTTTCCAAAAAATAATTTTGAAAAGAAATCTGCTATTAAAAAGGAAGAATCAGTAGCGTTTAGTCTTCGTCTACTTCAATATCATCCTGTTTGAACTCGCATTTTAACCTAAAAGGAATCGGAGTATCTGATCCGGTATAGAAATCATCAATGGTTCCCTTCCATATCATCTGAAGCTCGCCCTCTTCGTTTTTCTCGAAAAGAAGCTCATTATCGTAGACATAGGCATCTTCATCATCGAAAAGATCTACCTCTGTATAAGTTTCTTCATCAGAGTCATTGATTTTTATTGTTTTTCCTTCTATTTCCGCAGAGTCGATAGGAAAATCGAAGATCTCAAGTGAAAGCTGCGGAAACTTGTACTGTAATGAATCATCGTCTACGTGATCCAAACCGTCATCCGTAATAATTTCAACCTCTAAAAAATGTTGCTGGTTGCTGTAAACTGCCTTACAATAAGTGTTTCTAATATTGTATTTTAGCGTTTCCTCCGGATGGTAAATTTTTAAAATCCCTTTCATTTTTTCTTAAAAAAAGAACTGTAATAATATGATTGTTAAACGTTTTAGACAAAGATAAAAAATTGATTTAATGTGAAAAGGATTTTGAATATTATTTTTTAAAATCAATTCCCAGAATGTGATGAATCTCCCAATAATACTTACTTTTGCTTTATAAAGATTCTGAAAATGAAAAGTATTTTATCGAAAAGTATTCTGGGATTAGGACTGATAATGGGTCTTGCCTCGTGCAAAAAGACCGATTCTCCCCTTACGAAGGTAACGCCTACCAATCTGGATTCTATTGCATCCAATTATTACGAACAGTATCTTAAACTCTATCCTTTAGACGCTACTTCTCAGGGAGACCTAAGATATAACGACCAGCTTCCCATCAATATTGATAAAGACTTCATCTCAGGAGAAGTCGCTTTTTACAACTCAGTACAAAAGCAATTGGAAAATGTAGATTATAAAACCCTTTCCGATGAAGATAAGGTAGTATATGACGTATTGGATTATACTTTAAAAGATAAAATTGAAGCATATGCCTATCACCCTGAATATATCCCGTTCACTCAGTTCGGAGGTCTTCCATTAAACTTCCCTCTGTATGGCAGCGGACAAGGAAGCCAACCCTTCAAAACTGAAAAAGATTATAGCGACTGGCTGAAAAGAATGGAAAAACTCCCGGAATGGATGGATGCAGCAGCAGATAATTTCCGCGATGGGATCAACAATAAGGTTGTTCTCCCTAAAAAACTGATTGTCAAAATGATCCCTCAAATGAAAGCTGAAGAGATTACGACTCAGGATATGGAAAAAAATATTTTCTATGGACCTATTAAACACTTCCCAAAGAGTTTTACTCAGGCTCAAAAAGATAAATTCTCAGCACTTTATAAGGATGCCATTACTAAAAAGATCATTCCTGCTTATACTAAAATGGGAATATTCCTGGAAAAAGAGTATTTGCCAAAAGGTAGAGATACAGACGGATACAACAGCCTTCCCAACGGAAATGAAATTTACGGGTATTATGTAAAAAGCTGGACTACTACCAAAAAATCGCCTGATGAGATCAACAAAATCGGGCAGCAACAGGTTGCCATGCTTCGTGCAGAGATGGAAAAAGTAAAACAACAAGTTGGTTTTACAGGAACATTGGAGGAGTTTATCACCTACGTGAAAACAGATCCTAAAGCAATGCCTTATAAAACTTCTAAAGATGTTTTAAATGGATTCAACAGTATTCTGACCAAGATTACTCCAAAGCTGAAAACGATGTTTAACGTAACTCCGAAAACAAAGTTTGAA
Source organism: Chryseobacterium tructae (assembly GCF_030409875.1). Lineage (NCBI taxonomy): Bacteria > Pseudomonadati > Bacteroidota > Flavobacteriia > Flavobacteriales > Weeksellaceae > Chryseobacterium > Chryseobacterium tructae. Next base: position 584,228 of record NZ_JAUFQR010000003.1, read on the forward strand.
ATCAGGCAAACGGAAAAATTCAGAGAAGCCAGTGCCAGTGCAGAATATATCCCGGGAACTCCTGACGGAAAAAGAGCCGGAATTTTCTACGTTCCTCTTCCTGACCCTACCAAATTCAATGTAACCTCTGGAATGGAATCGTTGTTCTTACACGAAGCGATTCCGGGGCACCATTATCAGGTTTCTCTTCAACAGGAAAATACAAAGCTTCCAAAATTCATGAGATTCGGATGGTTTGGTGCTTATGGAGAAGGATGGGCACACTATTGTGAAACCTTAGGCCCTGAATTCGGATTATACACGGATCCTTATCAAAAAATGGGGTATTTAAGTGACCAGATGCTGAGAGCAGTAAGGTTGGTAGTAGATACAGGCATACATACTGGAAAAATGACCAGAGAAGAAGCTATTAAATACTTCCTAAGCAATATCTCCTATGATGAAGGAGCTGCAGTAGCTGAGGTGGAAAGATATATGGCTATGCCGGGACAAGCTTTAGGATATAAAATCGGGTCTTTAAGAATTCGTGAATTGAGAGAAAAATATCAGAAAGAACTTGGTAATAAGTTTAATCTGGCAAGCTTCCATGATGAAGTATTAAGCCAGGGATGCCTTCCGTTGGATGTTCTGAACAGAAAGATGGAGCTTTGGGCGAAAAAACAGAAATAATTATACAAAACGATATACCAATGGGGCAGTTATTTTAATTGTCCCATTTTTTGTTTAAAAAAACGAATACAAGTAATACGCAAATTTTATACTTTTAACAAAACTAATTTCATGAGAGTCTTTTTATTGCTTCTTGTGAGTCTTACTTTTTCATGCAAAAACAAAGACCAGAATGCTAAAGAAGATCTACAAGTAGTTGTGGACTCTAATTTACCATCCAACGATACCTTAAAACTTCTGTCAAAGTATCCGGAATTAAAACTGTTTAACAGTGAAATAGTTGAAAGCCGAACAAGGACAGCTTATATTGTTCAAAACTCAAGCTTTTCCATTGGGATCCATGAACAAAGAGCTATTTTCGAGGACTATAAATGTAAAAGTATTTACAAAAATGATACTTTAGAAATCTGGTTAAACAATAATAACGGATATTTTGGGAATGGTATTTTAGTTCAGGTATTCAATCATAAATTTAAAATTAAGAATATAGACCCAAAAACATTAAGAAATGAGATAAAATTCATTGCAGCAGATGTATTGAATCAAAAATTAGTTCTTAATAAATCCAATTTCAAAAGAAATGATAGCATCTATGGTTTTGTAAATTATACATGTAGTTTGGATTATCAGGTTAAAAAACACTTCAGAGGATATTTTAAAACTTTAATACAATAAATCAAATGATCACAGAAAGCATCAGATCTCTTTTCAATAGAGATTTATACAAATTGAAGACAGAGATAGAAAGCTATCAAAAAGAAGAGAACCTTTGGAAAATTGATAAAAGTATTGCCAACTCAGCTGGTAACCTTTGCCTTCATTTAGTAGGAAATATCAATCATTTTATAGGAGCACAACTAGGGAATACCGGATATATAAGACATCGAGAGCAGGAATTCTCCTTAAAAGATATTCCAAAAGCTGAACTTATCGAAAAAATTGAAGCCACAATCACTATGATAGACATGGTTTTGCCTCAACTACCAGAAGAAGATCTTAAAAAAGAATATCCTCTTGTTGTCTTTGAAAACCCTATGACAACAGATTATTTTCTTATTCACCTAGTTGCTCATCTGGATTATCATTTAGGACAAATTAATTATCACAGAAGATTATTGGATATGTAATCACGATCAAACTACCCCGTCTTTTTGCTGCGTAAAAATCCACCCCCTTCAAAGAAGGGGAATTTTGCTTAGTATAACGTCAGGATTTTTTACTTCTCAAACATCATTTTGGTAATAAAGTCCTTCTCCCCTTTTCCTCTTGCCGGAGAATATTCTCTACCATAGAAAATGATCTGAAGGTGAAGTTTGTTCCATACTTCTTCGGGAAATAGTTTCTTGGCATCTTTTTCTGTTTCTACCACATTTTTACCGGAAGTAAGTTTCCATTGGGTCATCAGGCGATGAATATGAGTATCTACCGGGAATGCCTGAAAACCAAACCCCTGGCTCATCACTACGGAAGCCGTTTTATGCCCTACGCCCGGAAGCGCTTCTAATTCTTCATATGTCTGAGGAACAATACCATTATGTCTTTCCAGTAAAAGCTCGGCCATTCTCTTTAGGTTCTTGGCCTTTGTATTAGACAGTCCGATTTCTTTAATCAATTCTTTGATCTGAAATTCTTCCAGTTTTGCCATTCTTTGCGGGGTTCCGGCTACCTCAAAAAGGTTTGGAGTTACTTCATTTACTTTTTTATCAGTTGTTTGTGCAGATAAAGCAACGGCAACCATCAAAGTATAAGGATCGGTATGATCCAAAGGAATAGGTGTGGTAGGATATAATTTATCCAGTTCTATCTGAACGAGCTCAGCTCTTTGCTTTTTTGTCATTTTACCCTTAAATTTGAACAAAATTAAATCATTATGTTGAAAGTTGGAGATAAATTACCTCAATTTGAAGGAACCAATCAGGATGGAGAAGCAATCTCTTCATCAAAATTAATCGGAAAAAAACTTGTTGTTTTCTTTTATCCTCAGGCGAGTACTCCAACATGCACCGTTGAAGCTTGCAATCTGAGTGATAATTATTCTAAACTTGAAGCAGCAGGATATCAACTGCTAGGAGTGAGTGGCGATTCTGTAAAAAAGCAGAAAAACTTTCATAGCAAATTCGCCTTTCCTTATGATCTTATCGCTGATGAAAGCCATGATATTCTTGAAAAATTCGGAGTTTGGCAAGAGAAAAAGACGTTTGGTAAAACGTATATGGGAATTGTAAGAACCACTTTTATTTTTGATGAAAATGGGGTATGCACAAGAGTTATTGAAAAAGTAACCTCAAAAACAGCTGCTGAACAGATCTTAGAAGGATAGTTTTTAATGCTAAATACAAAGAAAAAATCCACAAGTCTACTTGTGGATTTTTTGTACTATAATGTTTGATTTTATTCCGTTTCGTAATAATTAAGCTCTTCTGTTTCACCAGGAAGGGTAACATATTTTTTAAACGTCAGTCCTAGTTTTTCTATTAATTTTTGTGAAGAAAGATTATCTTTCGAAATGATTGCTGATATTTTCGACAACCCAAAATCGTCCATTCCGATTGATTTCACCTTCAGAGCAGCTTCATAAGCATAGCCCTTCCCTTCAAATTCTTCCAATAGAGAATATCCGATATCTACTACATCAAGACCTTCTCTTTCAAAGATTCCCACGGCTCCTATTTTTCATTACTATCCTTCGTTACTAAAAGATAGTTTCCATATCCAAGCCTTTCAATCTGTGGAGCAAATCTGTTCAGGATATAGTTTTCAGCATCTTCAGTACTATTTACATTTCGGTTGCCGATATATTGAACAAATTTAGGCCTGTTATAAAGTTCAAAAATAAAATCTTTGTCTTCACCAGACATGGGGCGAAGTATTAATCGCTCAGTTTCATAGGTATTATCTGCGCTTGGATGTTTTTGTAGGCTCATCTTTCTTTGGTTCTTCTTTTTTTTCGACTTTTAAAAGTCTTGGGTTATTAGCACATTTTTTATTGTAAAGCTCAATATAAGTTCCATTATCCTTTACATTTGTTACAATACCAGTCTTTTTATTAACCGTTAAAGTATAATGTGTTTTCTGATAAGGGCATTCCTGTGAAGTTAATTTTCCAAGATCCAGGTAGTAATTCGATTGATCTTCATGATAATTTCCTGCAAGATCTTTGAATTCTTCATCAATCATATAACCGTCAGCAGCCAATAGTATAGCAGCTTCCTGAGCATTATCAATCTTTCCTACAAACCTCTTTAAAGCTTCTGTATCAAGAATATAATTAATTTTCCCACCAGAAGAATATGCTATATAATAAAAGCTATCTTCATTAGGAAAGAGATTAAATCCGGAAAACTGGGGAGTATAACTCATTTTTCCACCGGAGACTTTGATCTCCTCTCCTTTTCCATAGGTATTGTATACCAAAGTCCAGGAATCTACCTTATCGTCAGGTTCGATTCGCTGTAATATATTAGGAATACTTGAAAATTTTTTCTTTTCCTGAGCATATCCTAAAACTGTAAAAAGTAAAAGTACGAACGTTGTGAATCTAAGTGTAAATTTAATCATAGCCTAAAATAAGCATAAAAGATACCAAATACTACATAAACTTGTCTCCTTTCTTGAAACTTTTCAGATCCAGGACATAGTCTTTAATCAGCTGGTCATTGTCTCTAGGACAGATAAGAAGAGCCTTATCGGTATCTACCACAATATAATTTTCTAGACCATCAATAATGACTGCTTTGTTATTATTTTTTAATCGGATAATATTGCCTTTTGAATTATAAGAAAGTAAATGCTTTAATTTTACAGCATTTCCATTCTTATCTTTTTCTGTATTTTCATAAACGGAAGTCCATGTTCCGAGGTCACTCCACCCCAAATCAGATGGAATTACGTATACATTTTTAGCTTTTTCTAAAATTCCGTTGTCAATCGAAATTTTCTGTACTTTTGGATAAATCGTTTCTATACAGCTGTTTTCTTTTGCCGAATTATACTCACATGCCATAAAATGCTGTGTCATTTCGGGAAGATACATTTCAAATGCGTGGTGAATACTTTTTATATTCCAGATAAAAATCCCTGCATTCCAAAGGAAATCCCCGCTATCTAAGAAGCTTTGTGCAATCTCAAGAATCGGTTTTTCCGTAAATGTTTTTACTTTGAAGTATTCTGAATTTTTCTTTTCTACAAATTGAATATATCCGTAGCCAGTATCAGGTCTTGTAGGAGTTATACCCAATGTCACCAGATAATCATTCTTAGAAGCAAGATCAAATGCTAACAGTACCTTTTCCAAAAACACATCTTCTTTCAGGATCAGGTGATCTGCCGGAAGAACAATCATGGTAGCATTCGGATTGATTTCAGCAATTTTATTCGCCATGTAAAGATTACATGCCGCTGTATTTTTCATCAAAGGTTCACCCACAATATTTTCTTCAGGAATCTCCGGAAGTTGTTGGTGAGAAAGAGCTACATACTCTTTATTGGTGATGACGAATATATGTTCTTTAGGAATTACCTTACTGATTCTATCATAAGTTTGCTGAATCATGGTACGGCCTGTTCCTAAAATATCCTGAAATTGTTTGGGAAATTTCTGCGTGCTCATAGGCCAGAATCGGCTACCGATCCCTCCCGCCATTATCACGCAGTATCTATCTGATTTTAACATTCTTAGCTACATTTTTCTACTCTCGCTAAAGGTTTGAAAGAATACTTCCTCCCAGTAGCCAGGTTCTTACAAAGATAGTTCTTTTTAATCAGACCTTCTAATAAATACTTTTCGTTGCGATATATAAAAAACTCTCCCTTTTGAAGTTGTTCAATAAAATGAAGGCTATCATCTTGTTTTTCAGTATGAAAATACCTCACTAAATCAGGGCTCGCCATAAAATTTGCCTTTGGTGATTTTGAAAATTTCACAATGATAGGCTTCAGCTCTTCGTCATAGATTTCCAGACTTTCAAGCAGCATATTTCTAAAGGTTACTTTCCATTCATTACCATGAGGAGAGATTTTTCTTCCATATTTTTCAAAAGCAATCAGATGTGCCAGCTCATGAGTAAGCACAAAGAAAAAAAGTTGTGGGGTAAGCGTAGAGTTTACCGTAATTTCATGAGAGTTGTCCGGAAGCTTTCTATAATCTCCCAGTTTAGAATTTCTGTTTCTTGTAACTTTTATATGAATATAATAGTCGGAAAACCAAATTCTTAAGTATTTAATTGTATTTTGTGGTAAATATTTTTCTAACGATTGGATAGACATTTTACAAACTTAGTGGAATTCCCGCATAGAAATTCAATAATTTAAGACTGAAAAGATAATTATATTTCGCCTGAGCAACAGATCCCTGTGCATTTGCATAATTATTCCTCGCAACATTCACGTCATAAATCGTTGTTTTTCCTGCAGCATAGCTTTTATCTGCAAAATCAAGAGCTAATTTGGAACTCTTTTCTGCTTCTACCGCTGCCAGATACGACTCATGATTTGCATCTGCATCAAACTGAGCTTTTTGTATATTTTGTCTTACCGTCTGCTTCTGTTGTTCAAGAGTAATCTTACTAGCACTTTCATTTAATTTAGATTGCTCAACTTGTAGTTTTGTTTTTCCTTTATTGAAAATAGGGATATTAAGTGATACACCTACGTTTTGTCCAAACTGATCTTTATATTGTTGAAAAAAACCAGGCTGACTACTCGCTACAGGGCCACCGTTAAGTATGTTATTATAGAACGTAGAAAGACCTGCACTCGCTGATAAAGTAGGCCAGAATGCTGTTTTGCTTACTTCAGTTTGTGCTTCAGCTGACTTTATTCTGCTTTCAGCTGCTTTTATCTGAGGCTGTATATCATAAGCTGTTGCCAACACCTGGTCAACACTTACCAATTGTGAATCTAATACATCAGGAACATCCACATTTTCCACATCAAAATCTTTATAATCCGTAAGCTGTAAAAGCTGAGCAATAGCAAACAATGCTCTTCCTACATTTACTTCCGCTGTTTTAAGATTTTGCTTTTCTCTAGCTAGTGCAGCTTCAGCTTCGGCTAAAACAGTTTGGGCAGTAGTTCCGACCTGAGTCGTTATCTTTGCTCTGTCATATTGTTTTTTAGCATTCTCTACAGCACTTTGAGAAATCTTAACAATTTCTTTATTCAATAAGGCTGTTAAATACTGTTGTGCAATTTGTACAGAAATATCATTTTTAATAGTTTCAATATCATATTGGCTCGCCTCTACATCAAACTGAAGTTTTCTTACATTCTTTTCGAGCCTTCCATTATTATAGATTAAAACATCTGCACTTACTCCTATACTATTATTAAATCTATCATTCCTGAAACTTCCTGCTCCAAGAGAAGCCTGTCCGAAACTCACGCCGTTCATAAAACTCCCCGATACAGATGGCAGATATTCTTTCTTGGCTGCTTTAAGATTATAATCCTGATTCTGTTTATTATATTGATTTTGGATAACCTGAAGATTATGTTCCACCGCATAGCTTACACATTCTTTTAAGGACCATTTCTTCTGAGCACTTAAACCCAGATAGCCTAATCCAAAAACGATGATCCAAACTTTTTTCATATTATGTAGATGTTTATTTGTTTTTAATGGTCATATGCAATCGTGTCGTCTTCATCAGTATTATAACTTGTAAATCACAGCGATTTCATATTAAGATTTTTCCCTATTAGACGAAGTAAATATAAAAAAGTTACAGATTAAAAAAAATAGTTTCATTTTCATAAAACTTTTGAGAATTTTGTACCATGACAAATGAACAATATCAGGAAGCAATCGACTGGCTTTTCGTACAAATGCCCAACTATCAAACAGACGGGCAAAAGGCATATAAACCGGGACTTGACAACATTACCAAGCTATGTGCATATTTTGGAAATCCTCAGGAAAAAATACAATGCATTCATATTGGCGGTACCAATGGAAAAGGATCTTCAAGCAATATGCTGGCATCTGTACTTCAGGAAGCCGGGTATAAAGTAGGATTATACAATTCTCCCCATCTTATCGATTTTACAGAACGTATTAAGGTAAATGGTAAAAACTGTAATAAGGAATTTGTCTTTGATTTTATTCAAAAGCTTAAAAATATTCCGGAAGATATCCGACCGTCATTCTTTGAGTTTACAACCATCATGGCTTTTGAATATTTTTATCAGCAACAGGTAGACTATGCCCTTATTGAAGTTGGATTAGGGGGAAGATTGGATTCTACGAATATTATACAGCCTCTGGTTTCTGCAATTACCAATGTTCAGCTTGATCATCAGAATATATTAGGTGATACTATTGAAGAAATTGCTGGAGAAAAAGCAGGTATCATTAAAAAGAACACTCCCATCATTTCAGGCGATGAGAATGATACAGTAAGAGCAATCATTAAAGAAAAAGCCATTAAAGAAGATGCTCCTTTTATAGATGCTACTCTACTTCATTCGAATCTTAGCTCGGATCTGAAAGGAAATTATCAGCAAAAAAACATTCGTGTAGTGCTGGGTATCGTTGAAGAACTGAGAAAACTACAGGTAAAGATTACAGATAAGGCTCTGGAGACAGGATTACTGAATGTCCATCAGAATACAGGGTTCATTGGCCGTTGGTTTGAATTTTCAAAAGATCCGCTTACCATTTGTGATACGGGACATAATCAGGCAGGTTTGGAATATGTTTTTTCACAATTAAACTCTATAGACAGACATAAACATATCATTTTGGGGTTTGTGAATGATAAAAAAATAGATGAAGTGATGAATTTGCTCCCTGAAAATTCTGAGTTTTATTTTGCCAAACCCTCCATCAACAGGGGAAGACATCCCGAAGATTACGAAAACTTACTTCAAGAGGCGAAAATTTTTTATAAAATTTTCAATTCCGTTCAAGAAGCGTATCTCGCTGCAAAAGAACGATGTACAAACGATGAAATGATTTTTATTGGCGGAAGTAACTTTATTGTTGGAGATTTTTTAGAAAAAAATTTAGAGTTTAAAGAATAAGTTGTATATTTGCACCACTCTAAACGAGAAAACAACAAAAAAGTCTAGAGGGTTCTTAGCTCAGTTGGTTCAGAGCATCTGGTTTACACCCAGAGGGTCGGGGGTTCGAATCCCTCAGGACCCACAGAAAAGGAAACGAAACCTTTCAAAAAAATTCGGGTTCTTAGCTCAGTTGGTTCAGAGCATCTGGTTTACACCCAGAGGGTCGGGGGTTCGAATCCCTCAGGACCCACAGAAAGGAAACGAAACCTTTCAAAAAAATTCGGGCTCTTAGCTCAGTTGGTTCAGAGCATCTGGTTTACACCCAGAGGGTCGGGGGTTCGAATCCCTCAGGGCCCACAAAAAACTCTCAGATTTCTGAGAGTTTTTTTATTTATATCACGTTTCTGTTATAATCCGATACAAACGGGATAAAGTTTATTTCATCTTCCTCAAAAGAATTCCAAGCTTATACATATCCAGATAACGGAGACTCACATCCCCCTTCGAAAGCTTCTTTCTTATACTTCCCTCCCCTATATTGAATAAAAGCCCTAAAACAGCCTTAAAAGGAGTCTTTTTAAGCTCATTATACACCCTTACAAGTTTAACCTCTGATAGTTTTGAATTCAAAGTCTCATCTTTAAGCATATTGGATAAGCTTTCCACAGACTCTTCTACTTTACCCAGATAAACACTATTATTTTCCAGATCATTATTAAGAATCGGATTATCAATATGATCAATTTTAATATGCTCTGCCTTTAGATCCATCGCAAAAAGTAGATCTTCATATCCATATTTCTGAAACTCGGGATTAAACCCTACTTTACCCAACGTCTCTTTTCGAATCACAAAATTATTGGTCTGAAAGCTTAAATACGGTTTTTCTTTACGTAGTTCTACAGGAAGATTTTCTCTTTCAACAGCAAATTTCCATCTTAAGTAATGATTCAGGTCTAATGCAGAATCCAGCACTTCCCGACCTCCATACATAACTTGTGTTCCTGAGTACTTCTGTATAAATTGTATGTATTTACTTAAGAAGTTCTTCCTTACGATTTTCCCATCGCAGTCAAGAAATAAAAGGTATTCTCCTGTAGAATATTGCAAAAAAAGATTTCGGATCCTGGAACGGCCGATATTATTTTCAAGAAACATAAAATGAGGAGTAACATTTTGAAGTTCCTTGTTCATCTGTTTATACTTTTCTTGCGAAGCATCATCTATCAATATAATTTCGGCATCAATTCTTTGGTTATCAATTTCTTTTTTTAAATCAAAAACCAATTCACGGACATCGAAATTATAGACAGGAATACAGATTGAAAGTTTCATTTGCTCAGATTTTCTCCATAACCTTTTGAATACTGAACTCTTCAAGACATGCCCAGTCTCCCCTATAGCATTCTTTATCTCCAAAAACAGAACATGGTCTGCAGGAAAGATCTTTCACCTGCACTACATCTTCTTCACTTTGGCCAAATCCTAAAAATCCGGCATAAGGATGTGTTGCACACCATATAGAAACGCATCGGGTTCCTACAAGGCTCGCCAAATGCATATTCGCAGAATCCATGGAGATCATTACTTCAAGTTCCGAGATCTTCTGAAGTTCTTCCGTAAGACTTAATTTTCCGGAGAGACTTTGGGTATTCGGAATCTGACTTTCCCAGGCCTCAAGGGTTTCAGTTTCCTTTTTTCCGCCTCCAAAGAAATATACAGTATGTTTCTGGGCCAAAAGTCTGGCCAATTCAAATGACTTTTCCAGTGGAAGCATTTTTCCTTTATGTTGGGCAAAAGGAGCAAATCCAATGCCTGATTTATGATCAGTAATTGGTCTAAGCTTTTGAGAAAGTTCTACTTTAAAACCCATTGCCCGAAAAACATCCGCATATCGTTCAACCGTTTTTTTCAATTGAACTTTATCCAGATTCCAGACATCGGTAAGATGTTCTTTCTCTTCCTTCCCTTTATCTATTTTAAAAACCTTTAAGCCTTTTCTCCTATAGATCCTGTCCAGAACCTTAGTTCTGATCACATCATGAAGATTGGCAATATAATCAGGTTTAAATTCTTTAATCAATTCGTTCCCTAATCGGCTCAATCCAAAGAATCCTTTATAATCATCTACATTAATTCCTTTAAATATTACATTAGGAATACCCGCAAACAAAGCTTCAAAGTTTTTTCTGGAAACCATGATAATCTCCACATTGGGATTTTGCTCTAAAAATTCCCTAAAAACAGGAACAGTCATGGCAACATCTCCAAATGCAGAAAAACGATATGCTAAAATTCTGGTCACGATTATGATTTCAGCTGGTAAGCAACTGCGTAAAATTTGATTTGTTTTGTCATAGCCATCAAACCATTCGCTCTGGATGGTGAAAGAAATTCCTGCAACCCAATCTCTGCAATGAATTCAAAGTCGGAATCTAAAATTTCCTGGGTAGAATGTCCACTATAAATGCTCACCAAAAGAGAAACAATACCTTTTGGCAAAATCCCGTCTGAGTCTGCATTAAAGAAAAGTTTACCATCTTTAAATTCAGCATCTATCCAAACTTTACTTTGGCAGCCTTTGATCAGGTTATCATCTGTTTTCTTATCTTCAGGAAGCCCTTTCAGCTCTTTTCCAAGGTCAATGATGTACTCATACTTCTGCTCCCAATCCTCAAGAAAAGCAAATTCGTCAATTATTTCCTGCTGTTTTTCCTTAATGGTCATTTTAAATCAAATTTCTTTGTGCAAAGATAGTAAATTATGCTTTAGGCTTAAAGCGATACACAATAAGCTAATGTCAGAAATATTATATAATAGAACTGTCTATTGCTTAAAGCCTAATGAATTAGAAGCTTTTTGAAAAACCTGCAATAGCTTTATTTCTTCATTTTCCCAACAAAGTGCTTGAGATGCTTTTTCTAACTCTGGTTGATAGCTCATTCTTCCTTTTTCTAAAACTTTTTTTACAGCATCAGCAATATTCTCAGGATGATGGTCTTTAATGATCTCACCAACATCGAACTGATTTTTAATATTCTGAAGTTCAGGAAGATTTGACAGAATTAAAGGAACTCTCGCCTGAATACAATCTAACACTTTATTAGGTAAAGAATACAGGTAACTATCGCCTCCATTTTCTTCAATGCTCATTCCACAATCGGCAGTTACTGTAATTTTTCTTAAATCTTCAGGCTTCAGTTTTCCCAGAAACAGAACTTTATGCTGAAGTTTTTCCTTCGCCACCAATTCTTCATATTCTTTTTTTCTGGGACCATCTCCTGCTATTTTCAATAGGACATTATCCAGATGATGCATGGAAAAAATCACTTTATCAATTCCTCTAAAAGGATTAATCGCACCTTGATATAAAACTATTTTAGGATTATTTTGTGGAATAGTAATGGTAAAGTCTAACCTTCGGGGGGCATTTTGAACCACATCCGGGTTGACACCATACTTTTTATGAAACCATTTTGCATAACTTCCACTTGCCGTAATCATCCATGTTAACTCCGGAATGACAGTCTTTTCGACATAACGCCACAGTTTTTGTGACATTTTGCCCTGAACAGCAGGCATTTCCGAAAAAATCTCATGACTGTCAAAAACCAATGGAATATTTAATTTTTTGGCGATAAGATAGTTGGGGTACAACGCATCGATATCGTTGGCATGAAGAATTGTATTTTGATCTGCCTTTTTTTTGAGTTCATGATACAGTTTCCAGTTAAATTCAAAGTAAGCCGTTTTCAGACTTTTTGAACCCAGGTGAATTCTTGAAAAAGAATAAGGACGCTGCATTTCTTCTGCTCCGTTCCAGTCATTTCCTATCAGCTCAATCTCATAGCCATTTTCATATAAAGTCTGGCATACTTTCTCAATACGCTGGTCTGTATACAAATTACTGAAGGCTGATGTGATTATTTTTTTTTTCATTATGCTTTTTTTCCAAGCAGTAAATGATAGATTTGAATAAAGCAGATGAGTCCATTCGGGATAATAACCGGCCATAATGGTCCGCTATAGAAACCATAGATGACAAAACAGGCACACCCGATCATGTTAACAATTCTGATTTTTCTTACATCTTTCAGTATGAAACTCAATACGATAAAAACTGAGGCTGAGTATCCGACGTAAGTAATAATTTCAGGATTCATTGGGAAATTTTAAAGATCACAAACTTAATCATTTTCAATAAGATAATAAAATTTTTTCTGCCATAAAGTCATTTATTGATTTTTGGTAAAATATTTGTAATTTAGATAATGAATAAAAGGTAATGTTGCCTTTGTTCTAATGAGATATATTATGGATTATAAGTTTTCACAAGGTTTGAGCCAGGTGTTCAAACAAAGCAAAAGCGAAGCTAAAAGGCTGAAAAGTGAATTTCTTAATACAGAACATCTACTTTTAGGTATTATAAAAACGGAAAACTCTGCTAAAGAAATCCTTCAAAACCTCAATGCGGATTTAACACAAATCAGAAGAAAAATTGAAACTCTAAATACAGCAAGTCTTAATCCTATTTCTGAGGAGGTTACCAATATTTCTTTCACCAAAATGGCAGATCATGCTATTAACGTGCGGAGTTAGAATGCCGACAATACAAAAGCAATGAAATTAATACCGTTCACCTGCTTTTAGGTATTCTATATAAATATGAGGATCCTACTTCAAATATTTTGGGAGCTTATGACATCGACTATGAAGGTGTTTCAAGAGAGTACCAGACTATGCTTAAAAATTCCGGGCAGTCACCACAAATGAGTGCTTATGATGATGATGATGAAAGAGAGGAATTCGAGCAAATGAGAAAGCCTACAGGAAACTTAGGCTCAGCAAAAAGCAAAACCCCTACATTGGACAACTTTGGTAGAGATTTAACGTCTTTGGCCAGAGATGGAAAATTAGACCCTGTAATTGGTCGTGAAAAAGAAATTGAGAGAGTCTCTCAGATCTTATCCCGTAGAAAGAAAAACAACCCTCTTCTTATTGGAGAGCCGGGAGTTGGTAAATCTGCGATTGCTGAAGGGTTGGCTTTAAGAATTCAACAGAAAAAAGTATCCCGAGTTCTTTACGGAAAACGAGTGATCACTTTGGATTTGGCAAGTTTAGTAGCCGGAACTAAATACCGTGGTCAGTTTGAAGAAAGAATGAAGGCCATCATGACTGAGTTGGAGAAAAACAGAGATGTCATCCTATTCATTGATGAGCTTCACACTATTGTAGGTGCAGGAAGTTCTACAGGAAGTCTAGATGCATCCAATATGTTTAAACCTGCCTTGGCAAGAGGTGAAATTCAATGCATTGGAGCAACTACTCTGGACGAATACCGTCAGTATATTGAAAAAGATGGAGCTCTAGAAAGAAGATTCCAGAAAGTAATGGTGGAACCTACTTCTATTGAGGAAACCATTCAGATTTTGAACCAGATTAAGGATAAGTATGAAGAGCATCACAACGTAATTTATACTCCTGAAGCTATTAATGCGTGTGTCAATTTGACATCAAGATATATTACAGACCGATTTTTACCGGACAAAGCGATTGATGCGATGGACGAAGCAGGGTCAAGAGTGTATATCAAGAACATGAAAGTTCCTACTGAAATCATTGATTTTGAAAAGAAAATCGAAGATATCAAAGAGCTGAAACAAAAGGCTGTAAAAGCTCAGGATTATCTTGAGGCAAGAAAGCTTAAAGATGAAGAAGAACGTCTTCAGATGGAATTGAATGCAGCTCAGGAAAAATGGGATAAAGATGTTAAAGAGAAAAAAGAAACCGTAAGTGAAGAAAATGTAGCGGAAGTGGTTTCTATGATGAGTGGAGTTCCTGTAACGAAAGTAGGTAAAAATGAGCTTGATAAATTGGCTCAGATGGATGAAAAACTGAACGGAAAAGTAATCGGTCAGGAAGACGCTGTGAAAAAAGTAGTGAAAGCTATTCAAAGAAACAGAGCTGGTCTTAAAGATCCTAACCGTCCAATCGGTACATTTATCTTCCTTGGAACAACCGGGGTTGGTAAAACCGAGCTTGCAAAAGTAATGGCTAGAGAACTTTTTGAATCTGATGAGTCTCTTATCCGTATCGACATGAGTGAATACATGGAGAAATTTGCGGTTTCAAGATTGGTTGGTGCGCCTCCGGGATACGTTGGATACGAAGAAGGTGGTCAATTAACTGAAGCTGTAAGAAGAAAACCTTATGCTGTGGTTCTTCTGGATGAGATTGAAAAAGCTCACCCGGATGTATTCAACATTCTGTTACAGATCCTTGATGAAGGACATGTTACAGATAGTTTAGGAAGAAAAATCGACTTCAGAAATACGATCATTATCCTTACTTCCAATATCGGAACAAGAGATCTTAAAGATTTCGGAGATGGTGTAGGATTTGGTACTTCGGCTAAGAAAACTACTTCAGACTCAAGAGCAAGAAGTACAATCGAAAATGCACTTAAAAAGGCGTTTGCTCCGGAATTCTTAAACAGAATTGATGATATTGTAATCTTCAACTCTCTTGTACAGGATGATATCAAGAAAATCATTGATATTGAACTGAACAAACTGTATGGCAGACTTGAAAAATTAGGTTATAAAGTAGAATTAACTGAAGAAGCGAAAAACTTTATTTCTGAAAAAGGATGGGATAAAGACTTTGGTGCAAGACCATTGAAGAGAGCGATCCAGAAATACATTGAGGATTTATTGGCAGAAATGCTTGTGAATAAACAACTGAATGAAGGAGAAACTGTAATTCTTGAGCTTAACGAAGCAAAAGACGGGTTAGTAGGAGGAAAAACTTCAAAGCCTAAGAAATCAGCGGCTGAAAAATCTTCACCTCAATCTTAAATAAATAATTTAATTTCAATAGAAAAGCACCGGGATTTTCCTGGTGCTTTTTGCTTTTATAGGTTTTGGCTAAAGTGCATTCCTATTGAATTTATATTGTGAAGTTTAAATGATCTGCGTGATCCGGAAAATCTGCAAGATAATATTTACACACAGTAATTTTTGTTGGAAAACGCCAAGGCGCAAAAGGTCTTTATGTGCAGTGCGTTTTAAGGCGCAAGGATTTTATCTTCGATAAAATGG